>JBBRVA010001003.1:0-2846 GCA_038247295.1 Caldilineales bacterium
CTGCTATGCCATTGCTGCCCCGCAATGATCAGGAGATTGCCCACCACCGACATATCGCCTGGGTGATTCCAGTCGCCAATCGGGCTACCACCCCAATATTGGTCTAGGTAGACCACCGCGCCATCGGTGCCCGGCGTGTCTTTAACATAGTCGTTGACCGGATCATAAGCATCGGCATCGCTTTTCATCACATAGAAACTGCCTAAACGGCGGAAGGAGTCGGTACGCGCAAAGTAGGCATGACCATTCTTGCTGGGCAGCTGAACCATCGACTGTGTGTGCCAATAGCGCAGCCCCGCGCAGGAGACATACTCACCAACGGGTAGGCTGACGGGCTGGCCGGCGCTATTCTGACCGGTTGCGCGCCAGGTGAGTTCTGCGTATTGGCGCGAGCCGTCCCAAGTACCCAGGCTGCGGGCAATCGGATTTTGACCGGGCCAGTTGGCATATGCGGGCAACTGATAGCCATAGTTGCGGAAGTACACCCCGCCGACGGTTTCAGCGCCGGCAACGGTGAGGCTGTAGGAGCCATTGGAACGGTACGCCAAGCTGTTGGGCCACGTGGCCGTAATGCCGAATTTCGTCAATGCGCCTGCATTGTCAAAATAGAACTGCTGAAAGTCGGTGCTGTTTGTGTTCTGCTCGCTTGATGCGCGGATCGAGAAAAACCCTTGTTCTCCGCTACAGGCATCGCTGCGCGAGAAGAAGAAGCTGCGGCTCTGGCCATTTTGCAACAGATAGGCGGTGCCAAAGGGTGAAGCCACATTCGGCGTAATACAGCTTGAGCGCGCATGGCCGTAAGTGCCTTTATCGTCAGGGGCAGCGAAGAGCCAAATCGGTTTCCCCGCTGTGTTTGTCACCGCCATCTTGTACCCATAGCGGACAAAATCGTGACCGAGATCGGTGGCCGTCAGAATATTGAGCCGGTAGATGCGGTTGGCGTCGACAGTAATTGCATTCTGGTAAACCGAGTTAAGCCCCTGTTTGATCAGGTTGCCGGCATTGTCGAAGAAGAATTGTTGATAGTCGGTGCCGGTCGATTGGGGATTGTGCGAGGCGCGTAGCGAGAGCCAACCCTGCAGACCGTCGCAGCGGCCACTGCGGTTAAAGGTCAGCCCAATGCTGCCGCCCACCGGAATCATCTGCTGTACACCCAGGCCACCGACCAGATCGATACAACTCGATTGGCCATAGTTGCCATCCCACGGCGCCACATAGAGATAGAGTGGTGCGCCAGTGGTATTCGTGACGATCATGCGATATTGGAAGGCGGCAAAGACGGGTAGGGTGCTAATGAGGCCAAAGAGGATGGTGCCCGCGAGCGCCAGGCCAAGGGTTAGTGATAGACGCGCATGCCTTGCGCGGCCCTGCCAGAGCCAGCCTAGGCGTTGGGGCTTTGGCAAAGCGACGGCGCGTTCGCTGCTGTTAGATTTTTCGTGGTTATTGTTAGCTTTCATGTTCTTTCCTATGTCTGGTGAAGATGTTTATCGGCATTACCGTTAAAACTGCGCTCTTGCTAATCGTAGCGGTAGACGACCTTGACGGAAGGATAGTTCGAAAACGTTCCGGAATCGTTCTATGAATTAGCGGATCATCTTGGAATGCAAGAAGGGGCAGCCATTATAGATTGCGCCATCCGTAAAAGAGAGGGGGTTCACGATCGTGAACCCCCTCTCTTTTACATGGAATCGAACTGTACAATCGGGCCCGCAGCCGCGGCCGGGCGGACATTGACAAAGCCGAAGAGTATTGTCAGTCATCAATACTGATAGTACACAAAGCTTACGCATGCTTACCTCCTAATCGTCGCCATTTGTGAAAGCGTTTTGTTATTTGTGGAACGATGACTTACTGCCCCGGTGCGCGATAGACCGGCGTCTTCTTGGCCGCCGCATCGATCTCTGCGGGGGTCAGCAGTACAGTCGTCTTGAGCGTGACGGTTCCCATCGAGTTAATCAAAAGCGCGATGGCCGCCATCGTCGCATGATCCGGCACGTCAGCGATGACGTATAGATCAGTTTCGCCAAAGGCATAATAGAAACTTTCCATGCTGCCCCCCTGCGAAGCGATCAACTTCTCGACCACGGCGCGGCGACTGGAGCCACCTTCTTTGAGCAAGCCTTTGGCACCTTCGCCCACATAATTTGCCTGAATCAGATACTTTGCCATGTTCTTCTCCTTTTAGAGATTGATTGAATAAAAATATACTTGCCATTACCGAATGCATCATCGTGCCGACAACACACGCACATCACGTCACCATTCCTCCTGTTTTGTTGATGACTCTCCTTTCCCCAATTGAGAACATCGTTGTATAATGTGTGTACCAAAATGACTGCTTGCCGGAAGCAGCATACTCACTCTCCTTCCATTTTTGATACAGCTAGCTCGCTCAGCAGAAAGTCGACCAGTTGACCGAGCGAGCGCAACGCCTGTTCTTTGGGTTCGTCGCTTACTTCGCGTATGGAAAAGCGCCAGACCACACAACCCTGTGCATCAAGGTCACGCCAACAACGCAGCAGAAACGAACGATGGTTGCGCATTGCCGGTTGACTTGATGGCGACAAAGGTGCTGGCGTTGGCATGGCGACAGGGTAGCGACCAAACGTTCCGAAAACGTTCTATGCTTTATTGTTATCCGTAACTGCTCTGTTCCGCTGGTCAACAACCGCATTTACGGATCTATTGCCCCTCCAGGAGATTCTATTGCTCGAAATCTCGTTGCTTTCTCCGTTTACCCTTACCCATGACGGCCAACCGCTCAAACTCCCTTCCCGCCGCACCGAAGCCCTGGTTGTCTACCTGCTGCGCAACCCACAGCCCCAAGCGCGTGAAGTGCTAGCGAA
>JBBRVA010001004.1:0-2826 GCA_038247295.1 Caldilineales bacterium
AGCTGGCTTGCGCTTGATGGCCGAGGAAGCACAAAACGCCAAGTCGATCTTCGTAGCCGAGGTTAGCCACGAGTTTCGGACCCCCTTGAATATTATCATCAGCCTCATTGATCTATTGATGGAAACCCCAGAGGTCTATGGGGATGAATTGCCGGCCTTACTGTTGGAGGATCTGGGTATTGTCCACCGTAACTGCGAACATTTGTCGCATATGATCAACGACGTGCTTGATCTAAGCCAAACCGAAGCGGGCCAATTAGCGCTTCATCGCGACTGGGTAAGCCTGACGGCTATTATCGAAAATGCTGTGGAGGTTGTCCAGGCGTTGGTCAAGAAGAAAAATTTGACGCTTGGTTTACAAATTGAAGAGCAACTGCCGGCAGCCTATTGTGACCCGAATCGCATCCGTCAGGTAATTCTCAATTTAGTGAGCAACGCGGCGCGCTTTACCGACAAAGGCGGCATCATGCTGACGGCCAAGCGCGAGGAGCGCTACATCGTGATCAGCATTGCGGATACGGGCGCTGGGATTGCCCCAGAAACCGCCAAACGAATTTTTGAACCTTTCTACCAAGGTGATGCGCAAGCTCAATCGACGCAAGGTGGTTATGGGCTTGGCCTGAGTATCAGCAAACGCTTCGTGGAATTGCATGGTGGCAAAATGTGGTTCACAAGCACAATCGGCATAGGCAGTACATTTTATTTTACGCTGCCCATTGCTCCACCGCAAGCGCCACTTGCCAGGCCCGGCCACTGGATTAGCGAAGAGTGGGCCTGGCGCACACGGCCGACCAAACCGCGCGCGGCTGACTATCCCACCAAGACACGGTTGGTAATCTGCGATCAAAGCGCCGAACTTTCTACACTCTTGGCGCACCATTCAGACGCGATCGAGTTAATCGATGTGCGCGATCTGGCGCAAGCAACGGAGGCACTAGCCCAATGTCCGGCACATGCCCTGCTCATAAACGCTCATCCATTCCAAAACCTCACGCTGTTGACGGAGCAAGCCAGAGCCGCTGCGCCAGACACACCCGTCATGATCTGTTCATTTCAGTCACAAATGCAACGCCTGGCAGATGCTGGCGCCACCGATTACCTGATCAAGCCGGTGATGAGCGCCCATCTAAAGGCGGCGCTTCAGGCGATTGGCCGGCCTGTGGCCCGCGTCCTGGTGGTGGATGACGACCCAGATTTTCAATGCCTTTTACCCCGCATGCTCTCGACTTATGCTGCCGTCGCAACCGTCACCGTTGCCGGCACGGGCGCCCAGGCACTGCTGCAATTACAGTGCGATCCACCCGATTTGATTCTGCTCGATATCGTCTTGCCCGATATGAGCGGCTGGCAAATCCTGGAAGCTAAAAACCGGCACGCGTCGCTACGTGATATTCCCGTCATCATTTTATCGGCGCAAGACCCCGCCGAGCAGCCGGCGGCCAGCCCCATTTTTTTAGCCACGATCGAAAAAGGTTTCTCGATCAATAAGCTCTTGCATTGCTCGCTGGAGGTGGCAGCGTTTTTGACGAAGCCGGAGGAGCCAATACCTGTTCCAGGGCCTGAATGAACTGCTGGCGACGCACGGGCTTGGCCAGGTAGAGGGTGGCATGTAACGCCAATGCCAGTTCCTCGCGTCGCACAACAGAGCAGATAATGATCGGAATTGAGGCCGTAGTCGCACGTTCTTTCAGGTACGTTAGCAGCTCCCAGCCGTCGGCATCGGGCAGCATGATATCGAGCACAATCACATCGGGCGCATGGCGTTCAGCCAAATCAAAGACAGATTGACCATCTGGTGCATGGAGAATTTCATAGCGCGTGTTCGCCACATAGCGCCGATAAAAATGCACCAGATCATGATTGTCATCTACAACCAGGATAAGCGCCCTGCGAGCTACCGGCACGCGTACGCACAGCGTAAGTTGCGCATCATCTTCCTCGATGGTAAAGGCGCCGCCTTGCATGGTTAGGATCTCTTGGATAAAAGCGCTGTCCAATCGACGTATCGATTTGAAAGGTGTGGCGGTTACGTTCAACTCGATGTCTCCACCAACAGGCTGTGTACTAATCTGAATCTCGCCCATTGACATGTGCTGTGTCAGCTTCTCGATTGCCGTAACCAGAATTTGGCGCAACGCCGATGGGTGGATGGCCGCTTTCATGTCGGGAGGAATCACGCCTACGTGTAAGCGGACGCCATGCCTGGTCGTCAGGACATCACCGACTTTGCACACGCTCTGAATTACCTCCGCCACATCTGCTACCACCCCCGGCGCACTATTTTGTAACGCGGCAAGCTCTGCTCGGACCTGTGAGCGAAATTCGAGCGCGGGATCGGCATCTTCTACGCTCACCGGTCGGCTGGTGGGCAGAGGTGCAGTTGCCACTTGATGAGCCGCCCGCTGCGCCCAGAGCAGGTTTGCCAGTGCATGAACTGCCTCTTGCTGTTCGCGGCGCAAATGGCGCGGCGTGATGCCGAGCCGTGCCGCCGTCTCATCCTGGGTCAACGCCTGAAGATAGCGATAGTGCAACAGTTCATACAAGCGGTGGCTACGCACATTGGGTGGTGTATCTTGCACTGGCTTTAGGGTCTCGATTGCACCGCGCAGCGCCATTTGCACCGCGTTGCGTTTATCCTGTTGATCGCAGCCTAGGGTAATACAAAATAGCTCGTCCGGTTGAAAATTGGGGTCATACAAATGCGCCAGCGCTTCACGCACTTGTTGTTCAAACGCTATAAAGGCTTCCATTGTCCGGTTTACGTCCCTTTGTTGTCCGTAAAATAGCCTTGTTGGCTGGGGGTTGCTCTGCTCCACTATCACAACA
>JBBRVA010001005.1:0-2822 GCA_038247295.1 Caldilineales bacterium
CCACCTCGCCGAATGCCAAGCTAGCGATGCCGTGATCGAAGACTATGGCTCCGCCGCCTCCCACGTAAAGTTTGTTCGAATGCTGAGAGAGACCCATGCGCGGAAATCCGGGTTCTGGCAGATGGTTGAAGGGTGATATTGGCTCGTAACGAAGGCGTCGTCCCGCTGGTCGAAGGCGGCCCAAAGCGGTCGGTCATGAACTGGTCGACAGATGTCTGGGTTGAGCCTGAAAGACCAATGCTGCCGCAAATTTTGGCGCTAACCCGTTGTAAAGAAGGGCCATCAGATGGATGGTTTTGGGGCGTTTACAAAATGGCGCAGTGTAGAATGCGTGATCATCGCAACAAACTGTAGCCATGTCAGGTCCGCCTCAAATCAGTTCTTCGGAAACTGCTCGTATGATCCTGCCCGGTGCGCAGGCATCAAAACAGGCATGACATTTGCGTTATGTCGGCGACGTTGCCATTTGCTTCGGGCGGGCGGGTACCATGTCATAATATGATTGGGAGGAGCTACAAATGCGCGCTGCCCTGCTATCTTCGCTGTTCGTCGTTGCGACAGCCACTGCTTGGGCGGGGCCGGTTAGTTTTGCCGATGGCTGGCAGGAACAGCGTTTGTCCCTTTTTAGTTCAAATGATTACGTGTTCGGGCCCAATCTCAGCATGGTTTCGGATGGGTCGGTCTCGATTGCATGGACCCGGGTCGCGCAGGAAAATTGGACAAGCACAGGCGCCTCATGGAGCTGGACAGTCGAGCAGTCGGTTCCGGCGACCAGCCTTGCGCAAAAGGGCGGAGATGACCGGAATGTCTCGCTTTACTTCGTATTCGTGCCCGAAAGCATCGCGCCAGATCTGAAAAGCGCCAATATCCGCAGCCTTCTGGGGAATAAGGACGTGCGGGTGATCCAATACGCCTGGGGAGGAAACCACAGCCAGGGGCAGATCATCCAATCCCCCTATGGCCCGCCCGGCCAGGGTGTGACCATTCCCTTGCGCCAAGCTGGTACCGGCTCCCACAAGGAACGCGTTGATCTTGCAGCGGATTATGCGCGCGCCTTTGGCGGCGAGAAAGGTGCGCTTGTCGGCTTGGCCGTTTCAGGCGATAGCGACGATACAAACAGCGTTATCCGGGCGGCGATTGGAAATCTGCGGCTGCAATAACCTTGCGTGAGCAAAGAGATGCAGGCCGCAACTGATGTGCATTCAGTGACCAAAAAGGAGACCACTATGGCACCCTCGGCCAAGACCCGGCGAAGTGTGATAACCACAGCAGGGGCTGCGCTCCTGATCGGTGCATCGGGCCTGAGCATACCGGCGCGCGCGCAGTCTTTTGCACCCACGCCGACGATGCGAGGTGGCGCCAACAATTATCGACCCGGTGCGCCCATCGTAGAGCGGATCGGCAATGGAGGCTTCTGGACCATTGGCACCGTACGGCGCGCGGGCGATGGCGCGCCGCTTCCGGGTCGGCGCATTCAAGTCTGGGCCCATACAACCGAGGGGCACGAGCGCGACGAGCGATCGCATGGCGCGACGCGCACAGACATCAACGGCGTGTTTCGCATTGAGATGCCACAGATTGTCCCCGCGTTTGGGCAACCGCATGGGCATTTGGCCTATGATGCCAACTACGACGATGGCGGCTTTGAAACCGTGTTTCTGCGGCCTGTTATGGCGCGTGCATCAGATACTGAGCTTCATGTAGAGTTTGTTCTACAGCCCCTCTGATGACTTTGCGCAACTCACTGACATGGGTGGCCTTGCCTCTGGCGATTGCGGTCCCGATAATCGCGGCAGCACAAAGCCCGCTTTTGCAATGGCGGGACCCGATCTACATCATTGCCGGGTTTTCCGGGGTCCTCGCGCTGGCCTTGTTGCTTGTCCAACCCCTCATGATTTTGGAGGCCCTTCCGGGGGCCCTGGGGCGGCGCGTTCACGTATGGACCGGAGTGGGTCTGGTTCTCGCGGTGGTTGTGCATGTGGCGGGTCTTTGGATTACGAGCCCGCCCGACGTGGTCGACGTGCTGCTGTTCCGCTCGCCAACCCCCTTTGCCGTCTGGGGTGTCGTTGCGATGTGGGCCGTTTTCATCGCAGCCTTTCTTGCGGCAGTACGAAAACGAATTGGTCTACGCCTCTGGCGCCTGGCACATAGCGTGGCGGTGACTGTGATAATCACCGGGACCGTCGTCCACGCTTGGCTTGTTGAAGGAGCGATGGAGGTCTTCACGAAGGGCGCGCTTTGTCTGATGGTCCTTGGTGCAGGCGCATATGCCCTGCGACAACGTCGGGTGTGGCGAATGTTCCGCTAACCGCTGAGACGCATGATCTGGAAAATTGGAAGGTGTCTTGCGTGCCTTCACGACAACCGATTGCAGCCAAAACTTTAAAAGCGGGGTAACTCCAAAAAATTGGACGGACTAAAACGGAACTTGCTGTCAGACGCAGCAAAACGCAATCTGGCCGCATAGCTGGAATTTTTTGCAAACCGCGGCGAATGTCCATTTTTGCCCTCTACGACTTCAGCCAGCGGATCGGGCCCCCACGGTCTCAGTTACCCCACCACCACCCTCAGCTTCGGCTTCAGCATCTCGCCCACGGCGTTCACCCCCGCACGTAGTGGCGAGTCTATCAGGTGGGCGTAGCGCTGGGTGGTGCCGATCTGGGTGTGGCCGAGCAGTCGCCCGATCATTTCCAGCGAAGCACCACCGGACACCAGCAAGGATGCAAACGTGTGGCGCAGATCGTGGATGCGGACATCGGGGATTTCGGCCTGCACCCGCATCCTTTCCCAAAACCGCTTGAGATCGACCACCGGCTGGCCCG
>JBBRVA010001006.1:0-2820 GCA_038247295.1 Caldilineales bacterium
AGGCCAAGGATGCGGCTGGCAAAATTGCCCATCGCCAATAGACCAGCACTACGGGCCAGGCCGGGGGCGACAGGCAGTACTTCGGGCAGACCTTCTTCTACATTGGTTGCGGACATAACAGAGATTGTAACATGGGCCAGCGTGGTGACCAATGCAGGTTGCGGATTGTAGAACGATTTTTCAAATCGTTTTACACAATTAGCTCAGACGCCTGATTCGCTTGTAATCAAAAAGGGGCGCTGGATTCTAGATCCGCGCCCCTTCTGAATGTAAAACGATTTTTCAAATCGTTTTACCAAGTGCCCAACGGCTCTTGGTGCTTGACGCCGGTCACCCCATATTCGCGCGGATCCATCTGCAAATTTACGCTACCATGGGCATGCAATTCTTCAAGGAACTTGGTCGCCTGCATGGCGGCCGCGCAGCCCTGCCCCACGCTAGTTGCCACTTGCTTAAAGACCTTATCCATGATCTCACCGCCAGCAAAGATGCCCGGGATATTAGTGTGTGTATAGCGGTCGGTGATCAGATGGCCATCTTCATCCAGCTCAAACTTGCCCTTGAGCAATTGGTTGTTAGGTAGATGGCCGACAAAGATAAAGACGCCATCCGTGTCCAACTGACCCGTTTCGCCAGTAACGGTATTTTGCGTTTTGACGCCAACAACCTTGCCGTTATCACCCAGGATTTCAGTCAAGACTGTGTTCCAGATAACCTCAATCTTGTCATTGCTAAAAACCCGATCTTGCAGAACTTTGCTCGAGCGCAGTTTGTCGCGCCGGTGAATCAGGCGCACCCGCGAGGCATAGCGCGTTAGAAAGATTGCCTCTTCAGCCGCACTGTCACCACCGCCAACGACAAGTACGTCCTTAGCCCGGAAAAAGGCGCCATCGCAAGTGGCACAGTAGCTGATGCCGCGGCCGGTCAATTCTTTTTCGCGCGGGATCTCCAGATAGCGTGGGCTTGCGCCCGTGGCCAGAATGATCGACTTGGTCGCATATTCCAGACCAGCCGCAGTGCGCACCAAGAAAGGATGTTGGTCGACGACTATTTCGCTGACATAGTCGAACTCGACGCGTGTGCCGAATTTTTCTGCCTGCGTCTTCATTTTGTCTACCAAGTCTTGTCCGCTCACACTCTCCGGGAAACCAGGATAGTTTTCGACCTCGTACGTGAGGCTTACCTGGCCACCGTATTCGTTACCGGTAATCAGCAGCGGATCCAGATTGGCGCGTGCGGCATAGAGGCCAGCCGTAAAGCCAGCAGGGCCGCTACCGATGATGATCAAGTTTTCCACATGGGGACCAGCGCCATTCGTCGCCGCGCCATTGGTGTAAGTTTGCATAATATACTGCTCCTTAAAACAGATACATGAAGGTTGCAGGCTTCAGTTTATAGAAAGTTCAGATGATTCAGAATAGTTTCGCTGTATTTTCTCACTATATTTTTTCACTATGTTTTTTCACTATGTTTTTCATAGTGCATTATACTCATTTAGTATAATCTTGTCAAAGCGAATTGACTGTATGACAGCCTACAAGCGGTGAATCCATCTGCCCTAAACGGTCCATCACAATCGTAATACTGGCCAATGCCGCTGTCTCTGCCCGCAAAATACGGGGACCGAGCGATACAACAGCCCAACCAGCAGCAGACGCAACAGCGGCTTCAACCGGCGCAATGCCACCTTCGGGACCAACGAGTAAATTGACAGGCTGGTCAACCACATGGCAGGCCAGAGCATCGTGCAGGCTCGGCCTATTCTCGCCGCGCATTTCCCAGGGCAATAGCCGGATCCCTTGCGCATCCTGAATGGCAGCATCCCAGGTCAATGGTTCCGCCAATGTGGGCACTTGCCCGCGTCCGCACTGTTCCGCCGCCTCACGCAGGATGGCTAGCCAACGATCATACTTCTTGAGCAGCGCCGCGGCCGGTCGCACGATACTGCGCTGGCTGATGACTGGCACAAAGCGCGCAACGCCCAACTCAGTACCCTTTTGCAGCACCCATTCAAACTTATCGGCCTTCAGGCTACATTGGTAGAGGGTGAGTTGGACAGAAGGTTCGCCACTTGCCAGTTGTTGGCTCAACACCAAACCCTGAGCGCTGGTGCGCCCCAGGCGTTGAATCTCAACCACAAATTCGCTGCCCTGGCCATCCAGCAGTGCGATTTGCGTACCCGGTTGCAGACGCAGGACCGTACTTAGCTGATGGGTGAGGGCGGTTAGATCGACACCGTGGCCAACCTGGAGCGGAACATGGTCCAAAAAGAAACGCTGTAGGTGGTGGGCGCTAGATGCGCTGGCAGTTTGATTATCAGGCATAGAGCATCAGATCGCTACGCACCAAACATAGAAGGCAAAAATCCGGCACGCTTTACACCGTACTCCGCATAATCAGCGCCACCCAATCACTTTCTTGTTTGCGCTCAACCAGATGCAAACCATGGCGCGCGGCCGCCTCGATGACCATAGGCGCCTTCTCATCGATGATGCCAGACAAAATCATCGTGCCACCTGGGGCCAGCGATTCAGCCAGCGGCACATTGCCATATTTACTGTCGAAGAGACCAACTATTACTTCGGCCAAAATGTTGGCGACGATAATCTGGAAATGACCGGCCAAGCCGGCCGGAATACTTTCCTGGCGAATTTGAAATGCATCACCCACGGTCAAACCATTGATCGCCACATTTTCATGGGTCACTTGGACAGCGATCGGATCAATGTCAGTCGCTAAAATTGACATTGCGCCAAGTTTGGCGGCCACAATCGAGAGCACGCCGCTGCCCGTGCCCACATCCAAAACCGTATCGCCGGG
>JBBRVA010001007.1:0-2812 GCA_038247295.1 Caldilineales bacterium
AATCATCGCATCGAACAACGCCAACCCCAGCCGGCCCGCTTTGCCCAACGGGTTTTGGATCGGCAGGATGTGATCTTCTGGATGGGGCATCAGGCCCAGTACGTTGCCGCGCGCATTGCAGAGACCGGCAATATCGGCCACAGAACCGTTGGGGTTTAACGGGTATTGGCCGGCGCTGGATTGGCCGTCAGCATCCACATAGCGTAGCGCCACCAATCCGTTCGCTTCGAGCGCGGTTAGGGTCGCCGCATCCTGCACTTGAAGATTGCCTTCGCCGTGCGCAATCGGACAGAAGATCAGTTCATCCAACGTTTGCAAAAAGCCAGCTTTGGTGGTTGGGTTGACGGCCAGATGCACCCAACGGCATTCAAAGTGACCGCTGGCGTTCTCGGTTAAGGTCACTGTGCGCGGCTGCTCGGCCTGCGTTGCGCGATTGGCGCTGAGATCACCGGGCAGCAGGCCGGCCTTGACCAGGGTTTGGAAGCCGTTACAGATGCCCAACACCGGCTTGCCAGAGTCGACAAAGGCATGCAATTCGGCATGGAAAAAGATCTGCAAATCAAGCGCCAGACGGGCGCCCGCGCCGAGGGCATCACCATAGGAAAAACCGCCCGGCAGCAAAAGCATTTGGTAATCGCCCAGGCGCCGGTCGCCACGGCGCACCTGGTTGATGTGGACAATTTCCGGCGCGCCGCCCGCCAATTCGCACGCGCGCGCCGCTTCGGCATCGCGATTGGTGCCGGAGGCGTGAAGAATCAAAATCGAAGGTTTCATGGTTGGCTTTTCCAGGCGGCTAATAGTTGATCCAGCGTACTTTCCAGCACACGTTCGGCAGCAGCGTCGATGGTCAGCGTCGGTTCCGCAATTACCATGCCCAAGCGAAACAAGGGTTGGCCAGCGAATAACGTTTCCAGGGCAGATGCGACCGCGGGTTGCACTTCCAACACCAGCCGGCCATTGCTTTCGCTGAAGAGAAAATCTCCCGCCGCCAGATCGCTGACGGGCAACGTAATCTGCGCGCCCAGGCGCCCGGCCAGCGCCATTTCGGCCACGGCCACGGCTAGCCCACCCTCGCTGAGGTCGTGGCATGCCTGGACGAGGCCCTGCAAGATTGCCTGATGCAGTAAGCGATAGCGCGCCAAGGGCGCATCCGGCAGGGTCGGGGCGTGGCCGCCGCTATACCCGTGCAGCGCATAGACCAAAGCGCCGCCCAATTCGGCCTTCGTTTCGCCCAATAAGTAGAGGATGTTGCCCGCCTGCTTGAGGTTGGACGTGACACAGCGCTCCATATCTGGCACGATGCCAATCGCCGAAATCAGCAGCGTGCTGGGAATTGGCTGGCCGTTGAACTCGTTATAGAGGCTGTCTTTGCCGGAGATGAAGGGGGTATGATAAGCTAGCGCACCATCGTAACAACCCTGGCAGGCGCGCACCAATGCACCCAGCCGGTCGGGATAGGTGGGATTGCCCCAGCAGAAGTTGTCTAAGATGGCAATGCGGTCGGGATCGGCGCCCACGGCCACCGCGTTGCGAAACGCCTCGTCAATCGCGCTGATCGCCATACTGTAGGGATCGCGCTTGCCCAGCAATGGGTTGATGCCCACGCTTAGTGCAAACGCACGTTTGTGATCCCAGGTGCCCAACGGCTTGAGCACAGCCGCGTCACTCGGGCCATCCATCTGCGGGCCGACCAATGGGCGCACCAGTGTGCCGCCACGCACTTCGTGGTCATAACGGCGGATAATCTGCTCTTTACTGGCGACGTTAGGATGGGCCAACAGCGTCAGCAGCGTGCCATTCAAATCGTTGAGCGCCGGCGGTGGCTCGGCCACGGTTGCTGGCTCTTGCCACAGCGCGGGCATCTGCCGGCGCGGCAATCCATCGTGGAGAAAAGCCATCGGCAGATCGGCCACGGTTTCACCCGCGTAACAGACATGCAGTTGGCCATCGCCGCGAAAAGTCCCCAGCACACAGATCTCCACGTCCCATAGATCCGCTAGTGTTTGCAACGCTGGCAGATTGGCGGACGGCACCGCCATCACCAGCCGTTCTTGTGCTTCTGAAATCCAGATTTCCCAGGGCGTCAGGCCAGGGTACTTGAGCGGGGCGTTGGTCAATTCGACTTCCACGCCCAGTTCCTTGCCCATTTCGCCCACCGCCGACGAAAAGCCGCCGGCGCCGCAGTCGGTAATCGCGGTGTACAGACGCGCATCACGTGCCGCCTCCACCAGTTCGATCAAGCCCTTTTCAGTGATCGGGTCGCCGATTTGCACAGCGCTGCCGGTGGTTTCGCTGGTGTCGTGGGTCAATTCAGCCGATGAAAAAGTCGCGCCATGAATGCCGTCACGCCCAGTGCGCCCACCCAGCGCCACGATCAGATCACCAGGTTGGGCTGCAGTCGGATGGCTGTTGCGTGGGGCCAGGCCAGCACAGCCGCAAAAGACCAGCGGATTGCCCAGATAACCTTCGTCATAGATCACCGCGCCGTTGACAGTGGGCAAGCCGAGTTTGTTGCCATAGTCGCCAATCCCGGCCACGACGCCATCGGCGATGCGCTTGGGGTGTAGAATGCCAGCCGGCAGTTGATCGTGCGCATAATCCTGCGGGCCAAAGCAGAGCACATCCGTCGTCGCAATTGGCCGCGCCGATACACCAAGCAGATCGCGCACGACGCCACCCACACCGGTGTTCGCCCCGCCAAAAGGTTCCAGCGCCGAGGGATGGTTGTGGGTTTCCACCTTAAAGGCGAGATCATGCGTCGCATCAAACTCGATCACGCCGGCGTTGTCGACAAAGGCCGAACGCAGCCAGG
>JBBRVA010001008.1:0-2799 GCA_038247295.1 Caldilineales bacterium
CACTTGGGCGGAAATAACCATACTATTCTCCGGTGAATCAGTAGTGAATCAGTAGTGAATCAGTAGGACAGTGAGACAGTACAAACACTGTTCTACTGTCCTACTGATTCACTGTCTTACTTACGCCCAAGTGTACTAGCCTGGGCGCAAGTAGTTGTGAAGCGCACCCTAAAGCGTGTGAAAGACAGATAATACGGAGGTTGCATGCTACAGCCCAAAATATATCCAGAACTGATTGGCCGGGCGCTGGTCTTGGATGCCGATCCATTTGTGACAATGGTCGAAGATGATAACCCGTGGGTGGAAGGTTTGTTTCTCACGGTGAGCTTGGGATTTTTGATCGGTGTCGCACACTGGATTGGTAGCCTGCTGTTAACGGCGTCCCTACCGCCAGCCGATGCGGTGTTGGAAGCGATTCTGCAAGGTTGGCAACGTTTTAGCCAGAATATTAGTCGTGCTGATTCGAGCAGCGTAGAGGCTGGCATCCGGCAAACATGGACGATGGTCACGGCCTTCTCTGGCTATGGCGGCGGCTGGTTTCGTCTGTTTACGATTGTGGCAACACCGTTTAGTTTATTGATCCAATGGCTGATCGCCGGACTGATTATCTTCGCCGTCGGGCGAGCGCTGGGGGGACGTGGCACACTCAACCAGACCATGGGTGCAACGGCGTTGATGGTAGCGCCGCATGCCTTTTCGTTGTTAACTGTCATTCCCTTTGTTTCGGTGAGCGGCCTGTTGCTGTTCGTCTGGGCTTTATTGATTAATTACCGCGCCGCCGAAGTCGTCCACGCACTACCTTGGCAGCGTGCGATTTGGGTGGCGCTGGCTCCGGTTGCCATTCTCCTGCTGTTGGCCTTCTTTGTCAGTTTCTTGATCGGCTCTGGCCTGATGATTGGGGGTGCCGCATGAGCGTACGTGGCCCGAATTGGTTGACAAGTGGCGCTGGTGGTTGGTTGCCCACGCTGCAACAGGTGAGCGATGCCTTGCAACTTCACCTGCCCGCCGCGATTGGTACGTTGGATGATCCAGAGATAGAGGAACCCCTTGGCACAAGTACAAGTATGCGCCAGGGGTTGGGATTGGTGCTGCTGACGGGGTTGCTGGCCGGGTTGGTCCCCTTTTTGGTCAATTGGGTGGTAGCCGCCCGTGTTGGCACGGCCCTCCCATTGGCTCAGTTATCGCGCTCGATTGGCGATCAGGCGAACGTAATGGGCGGCAACGCAGCCTTTCTGCAACCGTGGACGGAAACCATCCAAACGATTGCCGGGCTCAGCCCCAATGCGCCCGGTTGGTTGGCGGCTGGGCTGAGCGCCTTGGGTGTCTGGGTCAATCAGCCGCTCGGTTGGTTGGCAGCCTGGATTATCTATGGCCTGGGCATTTTATTGGTGAGCAAATTGTTTGGGGCGACAGTGACGCTGCAACATTTTTATGCTGCCACCAGTTACGCCTATTTACCCCTCATCTTAACCGCGCTTGGGCCGGCGCCCTGCCTTGGGCCGCTGGCCATTCTGGTTGCCCTTATCTGGAGTTTATTTGTTTATGTTCGGGCGGTGCAGCATGTCACCCATCTAGATACCGGCCGCGCGATCCTGAGCGTGATTTTGCCCGTTGTATTCATGATGCTTGTCGGCATCTTGTTGGTTGGCGCCGTGGCCATCTCTATGGCGCGGCTGGCGATGTAGAACCGCGGCTCCACAGCCAACTGCGGATCCGCGGTTCTATTGTCCGCGCCAGGCCGCCAGCGCCAGACAAATCCACCCTGCAATAAAGGCTACGCCGCCAATCGGTGTGATCGCCCCGAGCCAACGGATGCCCGTAAAAGCCAATGTGTAGAGGCTGCCCGAAAAGATCAGAATGCCAGCCACAAAGAGCCAACCAGCAATGGTTGGCAGGCTAGACTTGGGCCATAGTCCAATCGCTACAACCACCAGGCCCAGCGCAAGCGCATGGTAGAAGTGATAGCGCACGCCGGTTTCAAAGGTTTCTAACAAACTGGCCGATAGCCGCGTGCGCAAAGCATGCGCGCCAAACGCGCCCAAGGCGACAGCCAAACCGCCAAAGAGGCTGGCGAAGATAAAAAATAGGCGTTCCATTGCATTCCTTCGAGTTGTTTTTACTCTTGTCTTTAGACTTTAGAATAGTATCAATAATAGTATCAATATTTTTGTAAACACGGATCAGGAAAACACGGATCAACAGCCAAGCTAAATCCGTGTTTTTCTGAATCCGTGTTTACAAATCTTTACTCCCGTTCAACGCGATAAATTGTACCACTAAAATCACTCACCAGCAGCGCACCGTCCTCTAACACCAGCAAGTGTTGTGGATTTTGGAGACCGGTGATGAATGGCTCGGGCGTTCCGGTGGCATTATCGCCTTGCAGCGTAATCGGCACGCGCATCACCATCCCTTGCACCCACAGCGCCACCAGCAAGACATCCTCTTCCCAGGGCGAAGCGACTACACTGGTGGGTGTAGACCGCGGTGGGAAAACAGCCACGGCGGCACGCGTGGCCTGGCAGATTTCTGCTGTACCGCCGTAATTTTGCGCCGGTTCCTGCACGCCAAAGCATTGTGGCCAGCCAAAATCAGCGCCCTCGATCACCAAGTTCAACTCATCAGGCGGCGCCGCGCCATTCACCAAATCGTCACCACTCTCCGTGGTCCACAACCGGTTCGCGCGGTCAAAGGCGTGCGCATAGGCTCCTTTCAAGCCGGTTGCCAGCGGGCGTGGCTGGGTCGGATCGGCCGGGTCCAAGGCCCACAGGATGGCTGAACCGGGTGCAGCGGCGTTGC
>JBBRVA010001009.1:0-2797 GCA_038247295.1 Caldilineales bacterium
CAGGTATGCAGACCGACCTGAACCACTTCTACTCGGCTTCGCGTCAGGGTGCGCATCGGGTCACGCGGCAGCGATGCTTCGGCACCAACGGTTTTGCTTATAGCTCGCCTGTGGTGTCGATCTGCCCACCACCGCTCAACGCGAAGTTTGACTCCAGTGTGCCTTTGGCCGGGCACTTTTCGCTGCAAACCTGCCCTTACACAAACAATTCTGATTGCAACCATGGTAGTCATGTAGCGGCACTGGCTGCGGGTCAGCGCGTGTCGCAGTCCAGCTTTGGCTACAACTACACGGCATCACATCTCTCGGGCGCTTATGAGGCCGACATCTGGGCCTACAACGTCGCCAGTAGATACACCGGCGGCACCAATCTCGGAAGGGCAGCCGGCGCACCACAGGACTTTGCCGACGCGCTGACGGACGTTATTCAAAATACCACCCCGAACACGACAGCTAACAAAGTCGTTGTCAACCTATCTTGGGCAGCCACTTGTACTTCAGAATTGCAGCTGATGCCGGAGTATCAGTTGATACAGACTGCCGTTTCAATCTTGCATGCGCGTGGCGTGCCTGTTGTTGCTGCAACTGGCAACGACGGATCGCGGACTTCGTTGTCGTTCCCTAGCTGTGTTCCAAAGATCATCAAAGTCGGTTCGGTGCCAAACTCACAAGCAGCATTATCAGGTACCGCATCTCCAGCGCCTCCTGCATATTTCCGAACTTCTCATCTGGCAAATTTTGATGATCCTTTGAAATACGCTGGTGACTATATCTTTGCGGTACCTGGTGGTGGAAATACACTCGGACTAGGTCAGACAAATACGAATCTTAGTTTACCGACGATTGTGGCGACACCTCTTATACCGCCCGCGATTTCTGGGTTTGCCTTAAGGCAGGGTACTTCTTATGCTGCGCCATTGATCTCGGGAGCGTATGCAATTTATAAGGCTGCAGTACCCTCGGCTTCTGTTTACGAAATGTCAGTGTGGTTCACCTCTCCTGGTCGGCGTTATCCTGTCCAGGATGCCGATTTGAACCAGCTCAACACATACAATAACAACCAGTATAGGTTCTTTCATGGTCTAAGATTTGAAAGCCTACAATGACAGAAAATAGTATTGTCCGAACATTGGCTTTGTGTCACTTTGGAGAGGGGAATGAAAATTTCTTCGCTCGTTTACTAAATAATCGTGTAATTACATTATCAGATAGATCGCAGTACCCATCATGCTGTTCGATATTGCCAGTTCGAAAGCGAGACGAATCATCTTCGATGACTCGCGGTTTTCTAATAGGTGTTTGCGGAATTGTGGCAGCAGCATCGCTGGTTGGATGTGGTGGCAGCACTTCTGAATCAATCGAACCCATAGTTATAGTTCCAGATTCGATGATGAAGGCTTCGGTTGATGGGCGGAGCGGAACAAGCGCCTTTAATCCGCTGGTATTACCAATTCCGGTCGGTGCTACTCGGGTATTGAGAATAGAAAGTTATGACATAGGTGGGGAGCTTGACAGCAGATTCAACGCGCAACGAGCTGAGGATCTCTTTGCAGAGCTTGATAGTAAACAAGTGCCATTTAATATTGTTCATTGTGCGGGCTATAATACTGGCTTTGCGTCTGCAGGCGGGTTATCCTTGTTGGTCGTGCTTGATCTGGAAGATAAAAATCTGCTGGCAGCAGAAAAGATTGGCTTTGCTAAACTCACTGTCGAAAATACACCTGCTTTGTATTCTGATGATTTGAGCTGTACTTATAACCGGCCTAGTTTTACTCCCGAACAACGCATCCAAGGATACGCACGACGCGTTTATCCCCACTTGTTCACATCTTTCTCGCCTGGTTTGTATGAGTATGGAATCTACCAACAATACAGATACAGATACTATCCAAAATCTGAAAACTACCTTGGTTTGGCGGGTGACGATGTTTATGTCCACAACGGACGAGATTGGGATTTTTTGTACGTTGGAAAGGTGAAGGATTTCATCCCGTACATCGACGGAATCCCGGGGACGCAGCCACTGCCAACGGCTGCCGCCAAGCAGTGACAGCGTGTAACTCGCGCGGCCTACCACGCCGGAGTTCGAGACCCACGGTACCGAGTATCTGATCTGCTTAGAGCCGTTCTGAGCGAGCAGCCAAAGAGAATGCAACGTGAGGAACTGGCCATAGGCGGCGCGCTTTAGGGAGTCAGGAGCCGCCCAAAGCCGTGCGCAGCACACCCGCACACAAGCTGACGGCCGTCCGTGCCTCGTCAATCACCCGGCCCATGGTGATGAAGCCGTGGATCTGGCGCTCAAAGCAGATGTATTGACAGCTTGTGCCAGCGGCAGACAGCGCATCGGCATACTGCCGCCCTTCGTCGCGCAGTGGGTCGTAACCTGCGGTCAAAACCAAGGCCGGTGGCAAGCGGCTCAGGTCGGGCGCAAGCAAAGGGGATGCACGCCAGTCGCCCCACGCTGCGGGGTCTGCGATGTAGTTGCCGCGGTAGTAGGCAATGCTCTCGGCGGTCAGCAAATAGCCTTGGCCATTGCGTTGGTGCGAGTCCGCCACGGCGCGCATGTCGGTGGCGGGATAAATCAGCAGTTGGTGTTTTAGCGGCGCGTCACCCGCGTCGCGCATCAGCAGCGCCACCACCGCTGCCAGGTTGCCACCGGCACTGTCGCCGCCCACGGCCAGCTGGGCGCCGTCCAGCCCCATCGACGCAGCGTGCTCGCGCACCCAACGCGTGGCGGCCAGGCAATCTTCCACGGCTGCAGGAAAGCGGTGTTCGGGCCCCATGCGGTAGTCCACCG
>JBBRVA010001010.1:0-2789 GCA_038247295.1 Caldilineales bacterium
GACAGGGTCGTCTCGCCGATCATCTTGTCATCTTGTCAGACCTTCATCCTGTCACAGATGTACAAAATAAATCGTTATGAACTCTTATGCAGTTGTTAAGGTGCAACGCGTCAAATCAAAAATTGCTTTAAAATGCGCTTGCACCCAATTAGCTGATCACCCGATAAAGATGATCGACTGTGTCAAGCGAACCTTGCAGCAGACGCGCTTCTTCAATCAAGGCCAGCCAGCCGGCGTCATCTTTGCGTTCTGCTTCATAGGTTTCCAACGCGGCCAGCGAGTTACAGCGGGTAACCATGTGGATTTGGTGCTGCGGCCCGGCCACATTTTCTAGGATTTCCACATGAACCGCAGGATAGTGTTCACTGAGATAGGCCGCGGCGCGCACGACCACGGCGCGGTAAGCTGCCGCCTTCGCTGGGAGTAATGTCACTGTGCGTGCTCGATAAATCATGATGTTTCTCCTTGTAGAAATGTCCAAAAATTGGGATAACTAACTGTACAGCTTCGCTCTAGACGATTGTCCACTGCCGATCACTGCGGTCGCCTTTACTTCAATCAGCAGTTCGGGCAGCGCCAACTGCGTCACCCCCACAGCGGTCCAGGCTGGAAAATCTTGTCGGATGAATTCACTTTTGACTGCGGCGACGGTGGGCAAGTCGTCCATGGCGATGTGGTAGGTGGTCAGATCGACAATGTCGGCTACCGTTGCGCCGGCCGTTTCCAGTACCCGCACCAGGTTTTGGAAGGCAAAACGCGTCTGCTCTGCAATGGTGGCGCCAGGGTGGCCGTCCGGCCCAATCCCCAACTGGCCAGCGACCCATACGGTGTCGCCCACCTGCACCGCTTGCGAAAAGTGCCAGGTAGTGTAAAACTCCTCGGTACCCGGTGGATTGATCAACGTTCGTTGTGGCCGGGTTGCTGTGGCTGTCATGCGGTAGCTCCTTTTCGTTGGTCATGATATGGGTGGAGAGGGGGACAGGGAGACAGGTAAATAGGTACACAGGTAAATAGGTACACAAGAGTACCGAATGGCACCCATTGAAACACTTGTTTCCCTGTTTCCTTGTCTCCCTGTTTCCCTACTTCCCCCACAGCATACACGGGCTGCGTCCCAGGTGCGTCCCGCTGCGTGTCCCAGAAGTTGTCCCAGAAAAATTTGCTTGAAATTTCCGCAACTTTCCAGTAAACTAGAGTTGCTTGTCAACCGCACGTTTCGCAGCAGAAACTAGCTCGTTACGCTGGCCAGATGGTTCAGGCTAACTGACAGGACCGCTATGCCATTCTTAAAAATTTATCTGCTTGGGTCGCCACGGATTGAGCAAGAAAACCGTGCGGTTGACCTGTCGCGCCGCAAGGTGCAAGCCTTACTCTTCTATCTCGCCATGACCGGTGGGCCACAGCAACGCGCGACGCTGGCGACCCTCCTGTGGCCAGAAAGTGATCAGCAACGCGCGCATGGTTCCTTGCGGCGGCATCTTTCCGAGCTAAATTTGGCTTTAGGCGGAAACTGGATTGCGGCAGACCATGATACGATCGCATTGGCGCGGCCCGCTGATCTCTGGGTCGATGTGATCGAGTTCCAACATCTGCTCGCGTCTTGCCAGCACCATGATCATGCTGCGTCTGCCGTCTGCCCAGCCTGTATCCAACCTTTGACCGCCGCCGTGGCGCTCTACCGCGCGGATTTTCTGGCTGGCTTTACCCTGCCCGATGCGCCGGCCTTTGACGAGTGGCAGTTCTTTCAAAGTGAAGGGCTACGCCAAAGCTATGCAACCGCGTTGGAACAGTTGGTGCAGGCCCATCTGGCACAAGCCGAAGCGGAAGCCGCTATCCCCTATGCGCGCCAGTGGCTCAACCTAGACCCTCTCCACGAACCGGCGCACCGGCAACTGATGCACCTGTATGTCGCCACCGGTCAACTGCGCGCGGCGTTACGCCAATATGAGGTTTGCGTGCAGACCTTGCACGAAGAACTGGATGTACCACCCGCCGCCGCGACCACAGCGCTTTATAATCAGATCCGCCAGGGCGGCGTTAATCCTATCAGTAGCAAGCGGCGCAGCGAGCCCGTTACTGCCCGTGTCGCGCGGCATCACCTGCCCGCGGCAACCACACCCTTCATCGGGCGCGTCAAGGAAATGAGCGAATTAACTAACCTCTGTCGCGATGCCACCCGGCGCCTGATCACCATCCTGGGGCCCGGTGGCATCGGCAAAACACGCTTGGCGCTGGCCGTGGCCGCCCAGCTTGTCGATGACCCAGCGTATGGCATTTTTTTCGTGCCGCTAGCGCAGTTGAGTGACCCGGCGCATATGATTCCAACGATTGCCGCGGCCCTCGATCTCCAGTTCCAAGCCGACGGTCGCAGCGCTCACCAACAGCTATTTGACTACTTGCAGCAGAAACAATTGCTCTTGGTGTTAGACAACTTTGAGCACCTGCTGGAGGGTGTAGAGTTGGTTCAGGAACTACTCCAAAGCTGCCCTGCCTTGTGTCTGCTGGTCACCTCGCGCGAGCGGCTGCAACTCAGTGGCGAGACGCTCTTTACGTTGGGCAGTCTGCACTTTCCCACCTGGGAGACGCCCCAATCGAGCCAGGTATATGATGCGGTACAGCTTTTCATTGCGACTGCGCAGCGCGTCCGCCCCCATCAAACGTTGCACGCGGATGAGATGCAATATATCGCTCGCATCTGCCGGCTGGTGGGCGGTATGCCCTTGGGGATCATCCTGGCCGCAGCTTGGGTGGAAGTGCTCTCACCGGCCGAGATTGCGGCTGAACTTACA
>JBBRVA010001011.1:0-2779 GCA_038247295.1 Caldilineales bacterium
GTGGCGCAGGCGCAGGGCCAATTGAGATAATATAACGAGGTTAGGTAGATAGGGAAACAGGTAGACAGGTAAATAAGTAGTATGGTCCCTGTTTACCTTGTAAACGAGCGATACATTAAGATAATGTAAGTTTCGTACAATCATGAAGGTGACGAAAAACCCTGTCTACTTGTTTCCCTATCTACCTGTTTACCCATATCAATCCAGGAGCTAAAACACCATGAAAACGTACCGCGCCGCAGTGATTGGTTGCAGCCGGATGGGTGGTTTTATTGACAACGAGGTGATCGGTTATCCCACGATCATCTTGCCCTATTCACACGCCGATGGCTATGTCGCTTGCCCGCGCACGGAACTTGTGGCCTGTGCCGATATGCGTGCGGATGTGATGGCCGAATTTGGTCGCCGCCATCATGTGCCTAAAACGGCCCAATATACCGATTATCGGGCGATGATCGCGCGCGAAAAGCCAGATATTGTGAGCGTGGCGACGCAACCCGAACCGCGCGCCGAAATTGTGATCTATGCCGCCGAGCATGGGGTGAAAGCAATCTATGCCGAGAAGGCATTGGCGGCGTCGCTGGCCGAAGCGGAGGCGATGGTTGCAGCGCTGGAACGCAACGGTGTCGTCTTCAATATGGGCGCCAACCGGCGCTGGACAACTGAATATGATGCGATGAAAGCGCTCGTCGATAGTGGCGAACTGGGCGCGCTCAAGAGTATTTTGATCTACAGCACAGGTACGCTCTTTAATATGGGCAGCCATTATTTTGACCTGGCGCTGCGGCTAAATAATGACCAGCCTGCCGAGTGGGTGCAGGCCACCCTGCGCGCCGATGACAGCATCTTTGATGGCGACATTCTGCGCACCGACCCGGTGGGTGAAGGTTTTGTCGCCTTTGCCAATGGCGTGACGGCCTATCTGTTGTCTACGCCGCGCAGCTCCGATTGCGAAGTGATCTGCGAAAATGGCTCGCTCACGGCTTTAAATGACGGGCTGACCTGGCAATTGCGCCGTCGCCAACCGATTGATGTCAATGGTCACACCGGGCTTGTCGATGCGCCCTACCCCGAACCGCCGCGCGTCAGTTCCACTTTGCGCTTGATCGAAGACTTGGTCCAGGCGTTGGATACCGGCGGACCGACACAGGGCGGGGCGCGCGTCGCCTTGGCCGGCGCCGAGCTGATCTTCGCCTTTATCGAATCGCATCGTCGGGGTGGGGCGCGTGTCCACTTGCCATTAGAAGCACACAATGTGCGTTTGCAACGCAATTTTGCCGCCCATCAACCCAGGTATACGGCATAAAAGGAATCACTATGAGCACGAATTATCGGGTCGCCATTATTGGCACGGGCCGCATGGGCGGGCTGATCGAAGACGAGATCGCGCCGGGCAACTTTACCAAGCCCTATAGCCATTTCTGTGCCTATGCGGCGATCGACGAGACGGAAGTGGTGGCCGTGGCCAACCGGGGTGAAGAACGGCTGCAACGCTTTGCCAACCGCTTTGGCGTCACCAACACCTATCTGGACTACCGCACGATGATCGAAAAAGAGCGGCCGGATATTGTCAGTATCACCACGCCCTCCTTTGCGCGCGCCGAACCGATTATCTTTGCCGCCGAACATGGCGTGCGCGCGATCTATGCCGAAAAAGGGCTGTGCGCCTCGTTGGCCGAGGCCGACCAGATTGTCGCGGCTTGCCAAGCCAACCATGTCGTCTTTAACTGGGGCGCTTCGCGCCGCCACCACGACGGTTACAAAAAACTCCAGACGGCGATTGCCCATGGCGAGATTGGTGAGCCACGCTTTGCCACCCTGTACTTCTACACCGATCTGATCAAACATCACCCGCACACGTTGGACCTGGTAGCGATGATGTTTGGCGATCCCCAACCGCTGTGGGTCGAAGGGCGTCTGATCGAGCCGGGCGATCCTTTTGACCCCACCCCGCGCCGTCCGCACCCGGTCTATGACCCGGCCGGTCATTGCTATGTACCTTCACCGGGCTACGAAATCGCTGATCCGATGGTTGGTTTCTTTCGCGTTGGTTATGCTGGCGGCGCCGAGGGCATCTTTGTGCCGCACCGGGGCTCGTTCGACATTGATGTGCACGGCACGGAAGGACGCGCAATTGCCTGGGAAAACGGCGACGATTTTCGTATCCGGCGCACCTCGGCGAAAACGCATACGACTGAAGAGACCATTTTGCGCCCCACCGGGGAAAGCCCCACCATCTGCACCATCCGCGACATGATCCAGGCGTTGGAAACCGGCGCACCGACGCAGGGCAACCTCGACATCACCATGCAGAGCGTGGAAGCCCAGTTCGGGTTGGCTCATTCGCATCTGCAAGGCGGCGCCCGCGTGCATTTGCCCGTGGCCGATCGCAGCTTGTATATCCCTGGTGGGTGAGCAAGCATGTAGGTGCGGTTTTTAACCGCATGATCTGGGTTAGACCGCCATTGTGCGGTTAAAAACCGCACCTACGCTATTTCAACTATAAAGGATAACTCGCTATGCCAACGATCAAACTGAACGGGGTAACGGTCGAACTTGGGGAGCCGCTGCAGGCAATGGAAAGCATCGGGCATGCCTGGTTTCCATCGCTGGCCCAATTTCCCAGTGGTGAACTGCTGCTGGCTTATTCGCTGGCAGCCGACAGCAACGAAAATCAATTTGACCTCTCCGGCTACCAGGTTTCCGCCGACGGTGGCCACAGTTGGACGCCGCGCTACGACATTGTGCCCGAGCACCAGCCGATGATCTACGTGCCGCA
>JBBRVA010001012.1:0-2778 GCA_038247295.1 Caldilineales bacterium
ATGGACATGACCGACACTATGGACATGACCGACACTATGGACATGACCGACACTATGGACATGACTGGCACTACAGGGATGGCTAGTGACGGAATGGTCATGGTCACCGAAGATGATGAGCTTGGCGAAATTCTAACCGATGGCGCTGGCTTTACGCTCTATCTCTTCACACAGGACACCCAGGACGCGGGCACCAGCACCTGTACAGGTGGCTGTCTGGAAAACTGGCCGCCCTTTATCGTTGACGGTGAACCATCCGCCAGCGAAGGGGTGGATGCATCGTTGCTTGGCACCATTACCCTTGACGATGGCACGACACAGGCCACGTATAATGGCTGGCCGTTGTACTACTATGTTGACGATGTGGCGGCTGGTGACACCACGGGCCAAGGTGTAGGCGACGTCTGGTATGCGCTTACTTCTGAAGGCGAACAAGTTCCGTGAGCTAATACCGTTATCTGTTGCGTAAAAAATAAGGGAGGCAATGGCGAGCCATTGCCTCCCTTATTTTTTACGCAACAGAATCAATGCACTGTCAATTAATAGTCTGTATCAAGTTCGTCGTCATCGAAACCTTCCACTTCCAAGAAATTCTCAATATCACGCACGCCGTTCAGATCGCGGATCAGGTAATCAACGATGGCAATGTCATCATCGCTGATTACCGTGCCATAAAGGTAAACCATACCATTGTTCACATGGACCTCGATCTTGGTCAGATCCAGATGGCTGGTCTCGGCATTGAACCGCAGTGCCTCGTAGATATCGTCCTGCAAATCCTCGTCATTGTTATCTACTCGATCAGGCAGCACTTCTACATCTGGATCGCTGTCTTCCATGCTTTGTGCAAAACCGGCCGCGATCATAGCATTCTCGAAGCCCTCACCCGGCAGTACGGGTGGATCATCGGGTGGTGTATAAACCAGTCCCTGCTCGATCGCTTGCTGAATGTTACTTGTGCTGCCATCGGTATGCTGCGTATCAATGATCTCTTCATAGGCCAAATCTACATTAGGATCGGTGGCATCCTCGTAAAGCTCTTCGAGGCTGACCTCGATAATTTCATCACTGTCCAGCGCTTCATCATAGGGTAACTCGTCGCTTGTGCGCAACTGTTCTTCTACTTGTTCGTATGTCCATTGCTTTCGCTTATCTATATCTTCATTTTGCATCAGACTGCTCCTTTAAAGCATTGAGAAACGACGAACGACCAACGACAAAAACTGCTTTCTCGCGTATCTTCGTTGCTCATTCGTCGTTTGTCTCTCTACTGCACCACCAATACCGACGCCCGGATCTCATCCAGCAGCGCCAGCAGGGCTTCGTTCTGCGCCCAAACACTGGCGCGTGGCAGGACGACCACACTGCCACGCTCCAGCGCGACTAATTGCGCCAGGCGAATTAGGTTAATGCTCGACAGCCAACGATAGGTAGCCGTCAACGCTTGCGTTTGCAGCCAAGTTGCTGCCGCCTGCTGCAATTCTTGAGCGATAGTTTGCGCTTCCGCCACCAGAATAACACTGAGCGCACGTTCACTTGTCTGCACCAATTGGGCAGCAAGCGCCAACGCCCGTTGCGCCACGGCAGAACCATCATAGACCGCTAACACCGGCGGCCCCAAACGGGTCTCCGTTTGCCAGAGCAGGGTTAGGCAGGGCGTTTGGGCCAAAAACCCCCGCGCGGTGTTGCCCAATCGACGCTGGCGCGCCAACGATTGATCGGCACGGCCCAAGATGATCAGATCACTCTCGGCGGCCGCGCGTACGAGCTCGGGTACGATCTGCCCACGGACAACGCGCAATGTACCCGACACCTGCTGTCGATCCGCCGCCGCAGCTAAGGCGCGCCGCAACTGGCTTGCTTGGATGCGCAATTGGCGCTCTAACTGCTCACTCTGCATCTGGTGCGGGGTAGCCGAGAAACGGCTCAGCTCGCGCCCGAACGGTGAACTAGCCAAATTTAGCAGGTTAGTATCTTCGATAAATAAGCCCACCAAGTCCGCACCCAAACGGGCGGCCAGTTCGGCGGCGGCCTCTAACACCACTTGGCTTTGGCGCGAGGCGTCCAGCGCGACGACAATCCGGCGGATCGAGCGGGAGCGTTCATCCTCACTCATCGCAGTGCTCCTTGGCTGTTCGATTCAGCCCGGCCGCCAAAGATTGTGTTCTGGGCTGGAGCAACGAGTGTGTCGCATGGCTGGTCAGGCTCAATGCCCCCAACAAAGGCGCCAGGGGTGATGGGCTGGCAGTCGGTGGCTCGCCCAAACGCTCACGGCCCGGATCATCCGGTTTCGGCTCCTCCTTGTCCTGCTTATCTTTACCGTTTCCATTCTTGAGTGGGGCATTGAATTCTTTCTGTTTTTGCGCCAACTCGGCTAGCCGCCGCTCCACGCGTTCATTAATGCTGCCGGCAGGATAGCGGCCTTCGGCGTCACGTTCACCGGCAGCCATGCCAGTTAAAACTTCGATGCCTTGATCAATCGTGTCGATGGCATAAATCTGAAACTGGCCGGCGGCCACCGCATCGACCACATCATGGCGCAACATCAGGTGTTTGACATTGGCCGATGGGATAAGCACACCTTGGCTGCCAGTCAAGCCGCGCGCCTGGCAGAGATCGAAAAAGCCCTCGATCTTTTCATTGGCGCCACCAATCGCCTGCACCTGACCATATTGGTTCACCGAACCGGTGACGGCAAGCGACTGTTTGATGGGCACATCGGCAATCGCAGAAAGCAACGCATACAATTCGGTTGATGAGGCACTGTCACCTTCTACA
>JBBRVA010001013.1:0-2774 GCA_038247295.1 Caldilineales bacterium
CGAGTTTTGGGGTGGGCCGTTGGCAAGCACGAGCGCTGGCAGCCAAAATCGTGATCTGACCCCAAAGCCGATACGCCAGTGGTGTGGTCGGCAACAATCTTCACCATCGAACCATCAAGCTGGATGACCGCTCTTACTTGGCGAGATAGCGACCGGACAATTAGCGCTATTATACTTATAGCTACTCGCGCACCTATATCAAGGGCTAGAGGGATATTTGATGCCTTAACTCTGCATTGGGGTCAGAGCACGAGTTTTGGGGTGGGCCGTTGGCAAGCACGAGCGCTGGCAGCCAAAATCGTGATCTGACCCCAAAGCCGATACGCCAGTGGTGTGGTCGGCAACAATCGTCACCATCGAACGCCAGTGGTGTGGTCGGCAACAATCTTCACCATCGAACCATCAAGCTGGTTGACCGCACTTACTCAGAGGGATAGACACCGGACAATTGGCGCTACCGTACTTATAGCTACTCGCGCATATATTTAAAGGGCTAGAGGGCTATTTAGTACATTAACTTGGCTTTGATTCAGGGTCAGATCACGGCGACCGGGCAGCATGTGATAGCCGGCCCGTTCAGCCACTCGGCGCTCGGTTGCGGTCGTTGTTGGCTTCGGCCCATGCCCACGCAGCGGCAGAAAGTTCCATGATCTGAGCGGCTCCGCCAAATGATTGCACCAGCGCCGATTCCTCTTGAAGGTCGTTATGTTCCAGTTGGCTGGTGATCTCCAGGTAGTCCTGCCATGGGCCAGTGTGCGCAAGCAGCGCCTCACGCGCTTGATCAGAAACACTGAGAGTGTCGCAAGCATCCTCTGGGCTGATGTTCAGCAGGGCACCCAGCATGGAGGCGAGACCCAACATAAACAGGTCTTCGGGGGGGGGCTCTTGGCGTTGCTTCGCCAGAAGTTCCATATTGCGTGAGCGCCACAGCGTCACTTCCTGTAGCGCAGAGCCAGCCCGACTTTTGCCTGAAAACTGCAGCAGCAGTATCGACAACCAGCGGTAAAGTTCGGTGCGACCGAGCAGCATAACGGCGTGTTCTATGCTACCAGTGGGTTGGTTTTGCGCGAAGTTTGCTGCGTTCATCCGCTGCAGCAGTCGATACGACAGCCCTACGTCGCTCTTGATTTCATTCACGATGGCCAGCGTTTCCGTACGGCCGACCAGTTGTGTCACCAATTGGCCTAGATGCCGTGCCGCTGGCGGTAGCGGTAACAGGTCTGTCTTGCGACTTGGTGCGCATTGGCCGGTTAACTCGCCACAGACGAATGCAATCTGATGGTCCATGGCGATCTCGATGTCTTCAAGATTGGACAGGTCGGTGGCAAAGACGGGTAATGCTTGCAGTGCCAAGGGCCATGTCTGCATTTGTTTGAACTGTTCCGCGATCGGTTCTGCGCCTTGGCAAACCATCACGAAATCTCGATCACAAGCCAGTTGAAGGTCGCTTGTCCAGCCGAACTTCGCGCCACCCGTGCGCATCAGCGCAATGATCTCGGGCAAAGCAGCTTGCGTTTGGCTGTCCAACGCGCCACTTGGCGTGGCTTCTGTGGCAATCATCATGCCTGGCGTCGTTTCTGCAGTCACGACCAAGGCCAGCCATTGAGCGGGGACGCGCGCCATGCCGATACGCCCCGTTTTTGCGACTAACCGGGCGGACGTGAGTAGCACCGATGCGTAGGCGGCTTGCGCCATTGGATCGGCACGCAGGCTTAAGCGTTCAAGTAACTTTGTATTGAGATGAAATTCAAACCCGATCACCTTCCCACCGGTGGAAATGAGGGGGCGGTGCGCGCCAAGCGAAATGGCCAGGGATGAATCGGTATCACCTTTGTCGGTCGACAGGGTTGCCGGTTCAAGCTTCGGCTTGGCAGTCGGCAAAGCCCGGGTGACTGGCGCACTCTGAGGTTTGCCGAAAAATTTTGAAAATAAATTTTGGATCGCATTCTTCAATAAACTTCCCCGATGCGCTAGCGCCGATTGCAAGGGCACCATTTTGCAGCTTTTTGATTTAGTCCGTGCTTCAAAAGAGTGACTTGCTCCGGTGCTGACGACTGACCCTGGCCGTCTGCATAAAGCCGTGATTTTGTGCGATCAATTCCTGATATAGATCAAAGCGCGGCCTTGGTATGCCACTAGCATTCGGCGCTGGAGGAAAAACATGTTCGATCAACCCATCCTCAATGTCATGGAGCGGGATAAATTTCTGACCGCGCCACCTGAAATGACGGTTAGCAGTGCGGCCCGCCTGATGGCCAGCAAAAATACCGGTGCCTTGCTGGTGGTGCAAGACACGCGCTTGGTGGGGATTTTTTCCGAACGCGATGCCGTGTTCCGAGTCGTCGCCCAGGGGCTTAACCCGGACACCACCGCGTTAGCGGCGGTGATGACCGCCTCGCCCCTGTCGATGCAACCGGATCAATCCTATGGGCACGCGCTGTTGTTGATGCAGGAAAATGGCTTTCGACACCTTCCCGTCGTTGAAGACGACCACCCGATAGGCATCATTTCATCCCGCAACGCGATGGACCCGGAGCTCGAAGAGTTCGTCTTTGAGGCACGCCGCCGCGAGCATTTTCGCCACGCGTGATGCCGGTCATGGCCCGGCAGCGCATCGGCTTGATGTGCCACGCACTTGCTAAAATTCAGTTTTTTCGCAACTCCACAGGACTTTTCCATGTCACTCTTTTCCGCTGTCGAAATGGCCCCGCGCGACCCGATTCTGGGTTTGAACGAACAGTACAACGCCGACACCAATCCCGCCAAAGTCAATC
>JBBRVA010001014.1:0-2771 GCA_038247295.1 Caldilineales bacterium
AAGACAGTGAATCAGTAGGACAGTAGAACAGTGTTTGTACTGTCTCACTGTCCTACTGATTCACTACTGATTCACCGGAGAATAGTATGGTTATTTCCGCCCAAGTGTACTAGTTGGTTCAGCGCCCGCGCCTGCCCCTGATCATCGCCGAGGCTGGCAAAGGTTTGGCGGCTGGCGGTTAGCCATGCCCGCGCTTGGGCAAAGCGGCTGACTAACCGGTATAGCTGGCCAATGGCTAAACTGAGTTCAGCTTCCGCGCCTGGGTCGGCACAAGCTTGGCTCAGTGTAATCCCAGCCTCCAGATATGGCAACCAATCATCGCGATGGCCCGCCTGTTCCAACTTGGGCGCCAGCAAGAGCAACACATCACGCGTGCTGGGCCATACGTCCGCCCACTTTAACGCAAAACTCAATACATGTAGCGCACGGTCGCGCGCTTCCGTTGTCAGCAAGGCGTCATCCTGCGGGATGGCGGCCAGCGTGGCCTGGACACTGTTGACAATGTATTGCCTGAACAATGTTGGGAAGTCGGGCGCGGCAGTGTTTGTCGCGCCCGGCGCTGCTTCTATAACCACTTGGCCACCTGTTCTTGTAGGAAAGTGCGCGTCAGGCCATGAATGCTATAGCGGCGATCATTGATCCCGCCGCGCGCGTCTACCAGGTTGAGCATGACCAGCTGGTTCAACGCCAACCGCACATCACCGATCGGCAAATTGCCCACTTGCGCCAGATGCTGTAAGTTTTCACCTTGCGGCTGTGCCAGCGGCATGATCAACAAGACGCGTTGGCTCAAGGCATCTAAACTGTCCCACGAATGGCGATAGATAAAATTGTACAGATTTTCCGCGGTCTGGCCGTGCGCCCCCCGCAATTCGTCTAAGATCGTTTCCAGCGCATGCACATGCATTTGGCCGATCACCAGACGCAAGGCCAGCGGATTGCCACCCACTGTCTGCACAATTGGTAACAATTCTGCTTCCAGGCTGGTTGCGAATACGGGCAGATTGCTCCAGGCTGCTTCCTGCTGGATCAGCCGCAAAGCGTTCGCTGCACTCAATTCGGGTACCGTAAAGTGATAGATGTTGGGCTCGCTATAGAGACTTTTGCGCGAGGTCAAGATAAATTTGGTTGGGGCGGCCAGCGTTTGCAGGGTGGGCAACAAACCCTCGACATCGGTTACGGTTTCGAGATTGTCGATCACAATTAAGTGCGGCGTCGCTTTGAGCCGCGCCTGTAAAAGCCGTAGGCTTTTGTCGATTGGCGCACCGGGTGGCGGCGCCAGGTCGGGCAACAATTGGCGCAACAACTGCTCGATCAGCGTCTCCGCGCTTAATGCGGGTTGCGCAACCAACTGCAGCGCGCCGCCAAAGTTGAGCCGCGTCTGGCGGGCGCTGACCCAGCCGATTTCGTCAAAGGCGCCCTGTTCAATCAACTGGCGCAACAAAATATCGGCGATCGAGGTTTTGCCAATCCCACCGATGCCTTCTATCGAGACCAACCAGGGTGGGCCAGGCGCAATTAGCACTTGTTGCAGGTGGGCCACTTGTTCGCTGACGCCAATTAAATTCACATAGGTCGCCGGCTCCAGCCGTTCCTTTAGCAAGGCTTTTTGCGTCGCCGAGGCAGCGCACTCCATTTGCCAAAGGGTTTCCGTCAGCCGCTCAACGGCCTCGCGTTGCATGGCATAGATTGTGCTTTCCGCCGCGTTAAAGTGGTGGGCCAGACGCTGAATCGGCAACCCATCCAAAAAACGCATCTGCAACAATTTTATGTCGTGCTCGTGCGTCTGCTTCAACTGTTCCATCGCGTCTAACAACACCTGGTTGGTGGCGCGCCGCATGGTCGTGTGGCCGGCGCGCTGCAATTTGCGAAACAGATAGCAGTGCCCGATCGGGCTCCCGGCATGGTCGTCACCATGCCATTGCCGCAGCGCTTGCCGTACATTTTCATAGAGAGCGGCTAGCTCTGGGCGGTGCGCTTGATCCATGCGAACACTTCCTTTATCACTTTCTCGCGACACCCTACTAGCCCAGCGATGAGAATGGCGCACTCGTGGAATGGTGCGCTTTTATTATCGTCTCTGGCCGTTCTAGTAGACCGACCATTTAATTTTTAGGAATGTGGAGGGAGCATTCTCTAATGCGACCGCTGGGCATTAGAGAATGCCCGACTCCACGGAATTCTAAAAATTAAGTGGACGAACCACTAGGTAGATGTCTTATTTGTCAACTTATTTTATCGTAAGTCGGCTACGACAAAAATAACATAAATTCCTGGTTTATGCAATAGGGATTGGCAATAGGGATTGGCAAAGTAGGCCAGGCTTCAAATTGTTCAATGTGCGCATAGGATAGCTTTTTAATAGAAAGTGAGGAGGTTGGCTAGAGGTTTTTTTGTGTATTATCTATCCTAAGTTTGCCTACTTGATACCGATGAACCGATAGAAAATGGATAATGCTAATGGCTGCCAGTAAACTTCATTCATCGCGCACTACTCAGTATGCTTTTATTTTTTGGGGAGATAAATTTGAAGAGGAAGTAACGACGATCTTTGCAACAGAACTAAGGCGGGCCGGTGTCTGCGTCAAGCTCGTTGGGTTGGCCGGCCTCAAGGCTACGGGTGTGCATGGCCTGGTTATTTCTTGCGATCTGACCTTAAGCGATGCATTACAACTAGCCCATCAAGCCATTTGTGTCGTCCTACCGTGTAGCCTAACGACAATAAAGCGTATCGAAAATGACCCGCGGATTCGTGAGTTTTTCAAGCAAGC
>JBBRVA010001015.1:0-2771 GCA_038247295.1 Caldilineales bacterium
GCAAAAATAGTGCGCGCCCCAGCCGATCACATTGTCACCCAGAATGTCTTTGACATAGGCCACAATGCGCGGGTGGGTGATCAGATCCCACACTTTGCCGTAACGCACATGCGCCGAAATGATCGAGTAGCTGCTGCCGCCAGCGGCCAATGTTTCGGCCAAGATCTGATCTAGATAACGACGATGCTCCAGGATTTCTTCGCCATCAAAGACACGCAAGCCCTTGATATAGCCGTCGCGGTTATAGGCTTCAATCTGTTGACGGGTCAACACTTGGGGGTCGGTTGTTGTGCTGGGGTGAAATTGCAGCCGGCGCTCCAGCTCACTCAATTCTTCCTGATCAGGTATTTTTTTGTAAAGCGTTTGGGTGTGGAATGTTTTTTGCATGCTTCCTCCTTGGGGTTGATGAGTTGATGAATTCTCCAACTTCCAGTATGATAGCGCAATCTTTCGCTTTCGACCATGCGCTAAAATCCAGCAGATCCTATTTCTACGATGACAGAGCGACTTTATTACACCAACGCCTACCAAACCGAATTCGACGCTACCGTGCTTGCGCTTGAGCAGATCAACGGTCAACCCGCGGCCCGGCTCGACCATACCTATTTCTACCCTACCTCCGGCGGCCAACCGTTTGACACGGGCTTGCTCGGTGACCGGCGCGTTGTCGATGTGGTTGCGGCCGACAATGGCGACGTATGGCACCTACTGGAGGCCGAGTTCACGCACGTCGTTCCCGGCCAGTTGATCCACGGCGTTATTGATTGGTCACGCCGCTATGATCACATGCAGCAGCATTCTGGCCAACATCTGCTCTCACAGATTTTCTACCGCCACTTTGGTTACGAAACACTTTCTGTCCACTTTGGCGACGTGGAATCTACCCTAGATTTGGATATCGCCGCCCTCGAATCAGCCCAAATCGATGAAGCCGAACAGATCGCCAATCGGATGGTCTACACCAGCCTGCCGATCACGGCTTATTTTGTGGCCGACAACGAACTAGCCAGCATTCCGCTACGTAAAGCGCCCAAGGTAACCGGGAAAATTCGGATTGTCGAGATTGCTGGTTTTGACTACTCGGCCTGTGGCGGCACCCATGTGCGCACCACGGCAGAAATTGGACCGATTAAGTTGACGCGCCAGGAACGCCGCCGGGGGCAGACGCGCCTCACCTTTCTATGTGGCAGGCGTGCCTACCACGATTATGCCGAAAAGCATCGTCTGCTGATGGAAGCGGCCAATCTTTTTAGCACAGACATCAGCACTGTGCCGCGGCTGATCGAGCGCAATTTGGCCCAAGTCAAGGAGTTGCAACAGAGCATCAAGCTGTTGACCGAGGAGCAATTGGCCCATGAGGCAAACAATCTGGCTGACGGCGCACAACTGATCCAAGAGATGCGTATTGTGGCGAAGCTCTTCCACGCCAAAGATGTTGCCAGCCTTAAGACATTGGCCCAGCAGTTGCAACAATATCCCGGCATCACGGCGTTGCTGGCTGGCGTGCGCGACGAAAAATTGACCTTGATCTTTGCCCGTGCGGCCGATGGTCCACTGCACATGGGCAATCTTTTGCGCGATACACTGCGTCAATTTGGCGGCAATGGCGGCGGTCGACCAGATTTTGCACAAGGCGGCGCCGACCCGACGGTGGCGCAGGCTGTGTTGGATTTTGCTATAAGTCAAATTAACAAGGGCAGTGCTCAGTAACCAGTACTCGGTCGTCATGTTCACACATATGACTGATCACGCAGCAAAAGGGGATAAACCAAATGACAAAACGCAAAGTAGTAGTAACCGGCGCAGCGGGGAAGGTCGCGGGACAAGTGTTGCCGGCCTTGCGTGAACGCTACGACCTAACCCTGCTCGACATTCGCACCACCGACCGCAACGGCAACGAGGTCCAGGGCATCCAGATTGCAGATCTAGTTAATCGCGACCGCGACAGTTACCGTCATCATTTTCAAGGGGCAGATGCGGTGGTACATTTCGGCTTTGTAGGTAACTCCAACCCGTCGGCGGGCAATGATTCGGAGCAGCGCTTTTGGAACGAGCTGGCGAATGTGGAGATGGCCTATAATCTTTACCAGACTTGCCTGGAGGAGGGGGTGCGCCGGGTGGTCGTCGCCAGTTCCAACCATGCCGCCGATTTTTATGAACCGCTGATCCTCGACGGCAAAATGGATTTTGTCGATCCTAATGCGCGGGCGCTCTCGGACAACTATTACGGCTGGGCGAAAGAAGTCTACGAACACTTGGGTTTTGTCTTTGCAACCGGCAAACAAGCCCGCCCCAATGCCACCTTTAGCACCGGGGCCACGCCGCAAGCTAGCCACACATTAGAAAATGTGCAGATTCGCATCGGCGGCCCGCGCGAGGATGATCTGGCCAACTGCCAACTGGGTGATCTGCGTTGTGTACGGCGCGCCTTGGCCGTCTACATTAGCGACCTCGATCTGCAACAGTTGTTTATCAAAAGTATCGAAACTGCCAATATTAGCAACGAATATGGCATTCCTTTTCAGATTTTCTACGGCATCAGTGGCAATTCGCACGCCTTCTGGAGCATTGCCAATGCCCGCAAGATCATTGGTTATGCACCAGAGGACAATAGCGAAATCCGTTTTCAAAAATTGATCACAGCACATATTGCCGCCGCCACTTCAAAAGCGTAGATCAAACTTTATGCACTGCTGTCGCGGCCAACAAAATTACCGGCGTTGGTATGCACATCTCCGGCAATATAAGAACCACCGCCGGTATGAATCTGA
>JBBRVA010001016.1:0-2771 GCA_038247295.1 Caldilineales bacterium
GAGGATGGCACGCGCAATCGCGATCCGCTGACGCTGGCCACCACTCAACTTGACCCCACGCTCGCCCACCAGAGTCTCGTAGCCCTGGGCGGCTTCGATAATAAAATCGTGGGCGTTGGCTGCTTTGGCCGCCGCGATGATTTCGTCATCACTGGCATCCAAGCGCCCATAAGCAATGTTTTCGCGGATTGTGCCACCAAAGAGCACCGTCTCTTGCGGCACCAGGCCAATTTGGGCGCGCAGACTGTGTTGCGTCACTGTGCGCAGATCGTGGCCGTCAATGAGTACGGCTCCTTGCGTGGGATCATAAAAGCGCGGGATCAGATTGAAGAGCGTACTTTTGCCCGCCCCGCTCGGACCCACAATCGCGATAATCTCGCCCGGTTGGATCGCCAATTCAATATTTTCCAGAACGGGCAGCTTCGACTCATAGCCAAAAGATGTGCCAGCAAAGGTAATTGCGCCTTGAATTGGTGGCAATTCCTGAGCGCCGGGCAGATCCGCAACACTGGGTTGCGTATCCAGAATTTCGAAAACCCGCCGGATCGAGCCCATAGCTTCGCGAAATTGGCCATAGAGGCTAGAAAGCGAACCAAGATTGGCCGCAATCGTGATCGCATAGATCAGAAAGCCGCTGATCGTCGAAAACGCCAAGCGACCTTCGAGCACCTCACGGCCGCTAAACCAGAGAATGGCGGCAATTGCGCCAAAACCGAGAAAGGCCATCAGCGCGCCAAAGGCCGAACGGAAGACGGCCAGGCGTAACGAAGCCTTCAGCGTGCGCTGCATGGCGCTGTTATAGCGGCTGATCTCATAATCCTCACGCGCAAAACTCTTGACGACCCGAATGCCTTGCAAGCCTTCTTCGACCGCTACCGTAGAATTGGCCAATTCATCTTGCACGGTGGTGCTTAGCTTTTGAAAGGAACGCCCGAAGACCACGGCCACGCCGACTACGGCCAGGGCTAAGACCAACACAAAACCAACCAGGCGTGGATTGAGATAGAAGATGATGACAATTGAACCGATCAACATAACCACGCTGCTGAGCAACTGCGTAATATTGTTCGTCAGCACCGAGCGAACTTGGGTTACATCGCTGGAAATGCGCGAGACCAACTCACCAACCCGCCGGTTGGCATAAAAATCCAACGACAAAAATTGCAAATGTTTATAGAGCGCTGTGCGCAGATCCAGAATGATCCACTCGCCGATATAGTTCAAACTGTAGCTTTGAAAGAAGGTGAAGGTGGCCTGTAACAAGAAAAGGGCAACCAACGCCAATGCCAGCGTATTCAGTTGACTTTGGTTACGCTGCGTGAGCACAGAATCGAGCAGGCGCACAATCACCAACGGAAAGGCCAGGCTCATCGCGCTCGTCAGGGCCAGGGCGCCGATGGCCAGCGCCATGCGCCTGCGGTAGGGATAGAGATAGGCAAGCAGTCGCCGCCAATTGATGGGCGTGTTCGGCGTGGTGTCTTCGCCATCCTGGGCGCGACGAATGGGTGCGCGTCTGCGATTAAACATAATGATGGGATCCTTGGCGGGCTGTGTACTTGGTTAGGCTTGATTCGATAACTTCTTCTGACAAAAATGATACAACGCTTCCCACATCGGTGCTTGTAAGCTTAATACCTGGTCGTCGGGCAGATTCATGCTGGCAAAGCCGTGGGACATGGCGGCGATACCGGCGCCTTCAGCCGGTTCACTTAGCCGCCGATCGGCAGCGCGCACCATATCGGCCAGCAGCAGCAGCGCTGGATCTGCCAGATTATATTTCTCGATAATGGCATCAAACGCCGTCTTGCCCGCCCGCTGTCCCAATTCGGCATCCGGCACATGAAACGGGATCGCGTTCTCGGCAGTCGCGCGCGCCATCACCTCGGCGCGTGGGACAAATAAAAATTCGGCTTGCGGATCGACAAATTTCTGGATCAACCAGGCCGAGCTCACACGGTCGATCCGAATCTGTTCACGGGTAATCCATTTCATAAACGAGCATTCTCTCTTTTATAACTTGTACGGTTTAAGCGTAGGTGCAGTTTGTAACCGCACGATGGTGATCTAACCCAGATCGTGCGGTTACAAACCGCACCTACAACATGATCAGATTATTGGGTTAATATTCATTACGGCGGCGTGAGCGCTTGGGTTGTAAAGTCATAACGCCACGCTTGGCTATTTTCATCGTATAGCTCGATCTGTTCGGCTGTCTCCCACATAACAGACTGGAAGGTTGGCTCTTCGGATGTGAGCAGCAGCGTCTGTTGCCCGTCCTGCAGATCAAGCCGCACGACAGCCGTCTGACCAGCCGGGGGGCAAACGCTTGTCAATTGCAGGTAGACAAGCGCCTGGCTGTCCGGTGACCAGACCAACGGGCCTGGTACAAGCTTGGGTTCGAGCACCGTTTGGCGGATGATTTCGCCTTGATCAATCGCCCAGATCACCAGTTCCACGCCCTGCCGGGTTGCGATCTTTGTGCCGTCGGGCGAACGCGGTCCACCGCCCAGGGCTACGGTTGCTTGCGTTTGCGTGTCGTAGCGTAGAATCGAACCGGCCCAATCGCCGCAGCCATCGGGCACGCCTTCGCGCGCGTCGGTATAGTAGAAGAAGCGGCTATTGGGCGACCAAAAGAGACCCGCCAAACCAGCCGCGCCCAATCCGCCACAAGACTGTAACTGATCGGCGTGCACGGTCGATTGACCACTGCCCGCTTCAAGCAGATTCAGTTGGTCATAGGCATTTTCTTGATTTTCAGCGGTTGCGACACA
>JBBRVA010001017.1:0-2770 GCA_038247295.1 Caldilineales bacterium
CTGCGCCGCACCACTTTGATCAATGAGGCGCGCCGCGAAAACTCCGCCGAACACAGTTGGCATATCGCGCTGATGGCGGTTTTGCTAATCGAACATGCCAATCAAGCCATCGATCTGCCGCGCGTGGTCAAAATGTTGCTGATCCACGACATTGTTGAGATCGATGCCGGCGATACGTTTGCCTACAGTGGCGTGAGCAAAATTGATCAAAGCGCCAAAGAACGGATTGCCGCTGAGCGTCTCTTTAGTCTGCTGCCGGATGACCAAGCGGTAGAATTGCGCGCGTTATGGGAAGAATTCGAGGCCATGCAGACGCCCGAAGCAAACTTTGCCAACGCCGTTGATCGGCTGATGCCCGTGTTACACAATTATCACAACGGCGGCGGCACTTGGCGCGAAAGTATTGTCACGCTGGAAAAAGTGATCACGCGCGTCAGCCCAATCGGCGAAGGCTCGCAGGCGCTGTGGGAATTTACGCAAACAATCCTTGCCGACGCCGTCGACCGCGGCTTGATTACGCGCTAAGATGACCCAATTTCAGATTCGCCAGTGTACACAAGAAATTTGCCGCTTCCGCTTTCCGGTTACGCCGCTCGACCAGGGTGGGCAGCGCTGTCCCGCCTGTGGAAGTGAGGTTCAAGTCGTCATCGACCAGGCCGCAACGACAGAAAGCACAGCCGCATTTCGATCCTCGCCCGTGACAGCGTTGGCTGTGCTGGTGGACAATGTGCGCAGCACCTTCAACGTCGGCTCAATCTTTCGCACCGCCGACGGCGTGGGCGTGCAGCAGCTCTATCTGTGTGGCATCACACCGACACCCCACCATCCCAAGCTGGGCAAGACGGCGTTGGGCGCAGAGTTGAGCATGGCCTGGAGCCATCATCACAACGCCGTCGACCTGGCTTATACGTTGCAAGCCGCTGGCGCGACGCTGGTGGCCTTAGAAGACAGCCCAAGCGCAATATCTCTTTTCAACGCCAAGCTTACAGTTGGAGCTGGTCCAGTCGTGCTGATCGTCGGCAACGAAGTGACCGGCGTTGATCCGGGTCTGCTCGCCCTTTGCGACACCGTATTGGCCATTCCAATGGAGGGTGTCAAACGTTCGCTCAATGTGGCGACGGCGTTTGGCATTGCCATTTATGAAATCAAAAGACAGCTAGAAATCGAGCGATAACCATGAGCAAAATAGTTTCAAATAGTCCGTCCGCTGCCGCAAACCTGGGCTTGATTGGGCTGCCGGCGCCGATCAAGACCCTGGCCGCCCAACGTTGGGATGCAATTATTGTCGGCGGGGGACATAATGGTTTAACGTGCGCCGCTTATCTGGCGCGGGCCGGGCAACGCGTGTTGGTGCTGGAAGCGCGTGACCGTATCGGCGGTGCGTGTACGCTGGAGGAGCCGTGGCCGGGTTATCACATGTCACCGTGCGCCTATCTGGCCGGTCTGCTCCACCCACTGGTGATCGAGGAGTTGAATTTCCCAGCCTATGGCTACCATTGGACACCTGCCGTGGCCGGCATGTTTGTCCCTTTTGACGACGGCAGCAGCATCCAAATGTGGGATGATGACGAACGCAGCGATGCCGAAGTGACGCGCCTGGCACCCGGTGATCTGGCCGGCTGGCGCGCAATGGGTGCAACGATGAAACGGGCGCGCAATGCGATTCGGCCACTGGGGGAAGGCGATCTCTGGGTCGGGCGCGCACCCACGCGTGAGATGATCGAGGAACGTTTGCGCGGTGACGACGAGGCGATCAACCTGGTCTTCAACTGGTCGATGGTTGAATATGCAGAAATGTACTTGCAGGATGCGCGTCTGCAATCCGCCGTGTTGGGTCAGGGCGTGATCGGCACGAATGCCAGCCCGCACGATCCAGGCACGGCCTCGATTAACTTCCACCATTCTTCTGGGCGATTGGGCGGGATGCCGGGCATGTGGGGCTATGTCAAGGGTGGCATGGGCATGGTCTCGTTTATTCTGTGCGACATCGCTCGTGACGCCGGCGCGACAGTCGCCGCGGGCGTTCCGGTCAGCCGTATTCTACCCGGCGCTGGCGGCGAACGCGCTGGGGTCGAGCTGGCCGGCGGTGAACGCATCTACGCCACCGTTGTAGTCTCCAACGCCGATCCGCACGTCACGGCGCGTCTGCTGGGCGATAACGTTGATCCCAATTGGAAAACGCAGGTGGAAAGTGTACCAATCCAGGGCTGTACGGTAAAAGTTAACGTGGCGTTGCACGAGTTACCCAACTTTACCGCCCGCCCTGGCACGCTTGAACCACACCATCATGGCCAGATCAATACACCACTGACCAAACAGGAATGGAAAGATTATCATCCGATCGCCAAGGCCGGACAACTGCCGCCCCGCCTCTGGACCGAGCTCTACTTCCAGACCGCGCATGATAGCAGCGTGGCGCCGCCCGGCATGCACACGATGAGCGTCTTTGCCCAATATGTGCCGCATACCTTTGCCGAGGGCGATTGGGAAACACGACGCACAGAGGTAGGCGAGTTGGCGATCAACTCGATTGCGCGCTATTGCAGCAATCTGCCGGGCGCGGTCGCCCACATGGAAGTGATGGGACCACCCGACATTGAACAAAAAACGGGCCTGACCGGCGGCCACATCTTCCAGGGCGAATGCCTGCCGGACTATATGTGGAGCCGACGCCTCAGCCCACGCACGCCGATGCCCGGTGTCTTTCTCTGCGGCGCCTGCACCCACCCCGGCGGCAGCGTGATCGCGATCAACGGGCGCAATGCGGCGA
>JBBRVA010001018.1:0-2770 GCA_038247295.1 Caldilineales bacterium
AGCAACTAGTGCCTGGCGTACAGCTTGGTGTTGTCGTTGGAGATTCTCGTTGCTTGGAATCGACTGTACTGTAACCTCCACCCGGGTATTTTCTGGCAGCGACAAGGGAGTAAGCGGGCGCAGGATACCATTTTGATAAATTGCTTCAACTTGTTCACGCATAATTCTGTCTCCTCAAGCAGATCCAATCAGCGCCGCTTCAACGGCTCCATCACCACTTCTAACCCACGCAACTCCATCAACTGATCGCGCAGTGCAGCCGCCTTCTCGAATTCGAGCGCCTTGGCCGCATCCTTCATCTCTTTGTCGATCTGGCGGATCAGCCGGTCTAGTTCATCCTTGGGCAGATTAGCCGCACTGAAACTGGCCACTTTGCTGGGCGCGGTGGTGGCACCGTCGGTCTTATATTCCTCTTTGGACTCAGCCATCACGCGGACGCGGTCCGTCAGATCACGGATGCTCTTGGTAATGCCTTGCGGCTCGATGTTATTTTCCAGGTTATAGCGCAACTGGATCTCGCGCCGCCGGTTGGTTTCGCCAATCGCCGCCTTCATCGAATTGGTCATGCGATCGGCATAGAGGATGGCCATGCCGTCGATGTGGCGCGCCGCACGGCCGATCGTCTGGATCAGCGCGCTTTCGCTGCGCAAGAAGCCTTCCTTGTCGGCGTCCAGAATAGCCACCAACGAGACTTCGGGCAAGTCGAGCCCTTCCCGCAACAGGTTAATCCCGACGATCACATCGTAGACGCCCAGGCGCAAGTCACGCAGAATTTCCACACGCTCCATCGTCTGGATGTCACTGTGCAGATAGTTGACCTTGATATTCAACTCGGCCAGATATTCAGTCAGATCTTCGGCCATGCGTTTGGTCAGGGTGGTGACCATAACGCGCTGGCCCTTTGCGACGCGAATCTTGATCTCGCGCACCAAATCTTCGATCTGGCCTTCGACCGGTCGCACCTCAACGTGCGGGTCGATCAAACCGGTGGGGCGGATCACCTGCTCAACGGTCTTTTCACTGTGGGCATGCTCATACGGTCCCGGTGTGGCGCTGACGTAGATTGCCTGGTTGACGTGGGTCTCGAACTCGTTAAATTTGAGCGGCCGGTTGTCTAGCGCACTGGGCAGGCGGAAACCATAATCGACTAGCACCGTCTTGCGCGCCTGATCACCGTTGTACATGCCGCGAATCTGCGGCACCGACATGTGGCTTTCATCGATAAAGAGCAGCCAATCGGCCGGAAAGTAGTCGAGCAGGGTCCACGGCGTGCTGCCGGGCGGCCGTTGCGCTAGCGGCCGGCTATAGTTCTCGACACCGTTGCAATAACCGACCTCGCGCAACATCTCCATGTCGTACTTGGTGCGCTGTTTGATGCGCTGCGCTTCGAGCAACTTGCCTTGCGACTCGAAAAGCTTGACCTGATCTTCCATCTCGCGTTCGATCTCTTCAATCGCCACCACCAATTGATCTTGTGGTGTGACGAAGTGTTTGGCCGGGTAGATATCAATGCTCTGCTGATCGGCTAACACCTCACCGGTCAAAGCATTGATCTGCGTAATCCGCTCGATCTCATCGCCCCACAAACTGAGGCGATAGGCGAATTCGCGCTCGGCGGGCTGGATCTCCAACACGTCGCCGCGCACGCGAAAGTGACCGCGCTCTAGCGTGTTGTCGTTGCGATTGTAATAGATCTCGATCAGATGGCGCAGCAACTGCTGGCGGCGGACCATGTCGCCGACGCTTAAATGCAGCACGGCCCGACCGTAATCCGCCGGGCTGCCCAAACCGTAAATGCAGGAGACCGAAGCCACAATCACCACGTCGCGCCGGCTGAGCAGAGAACTGGTGGCGGCCAAGCGCAGGCGGTCGATCTCTTCGTTGATCTGCGCATCTTTTTCGATGTAGGTGTCCGAGCGCGCAATATAGGCTTCCGGCTGATAATAATCATAATAAGAAACAAAATACTCGACGGCGTTATTGGGCAGAAACTCGCGAAATTCACTGTAGAGTTGGGCGGCCAACGTTTTGTTGTGCGCCATCACCAGTGTCGGCTTCTGCACCGCCTCGATCACCTTGGCCATCGTGTAGGTTTTGCCGCTCCCCGTGACACCCAGCAGCACCTGGTGGTGCAGGCTATTTTGAATGCCGTCCGTTAATTTGGCAATCGCTTGCGGTTGGTCGCCGGTTGGTTGAAAGTCACTAACCACTTTGAAGTCTGGCATGCTCAAGACTCCTTCTATAAAAGCACCAATTTAACAAAAAATAACCACAGCGGCACAGGGACACAAAAAGGTTTGACAAGGATAATTTGTCATACTTCGGTCGCGTGCCTCGGTGGTTAAACAAAGCATCGAACATCAGTTCTTACCTGAATTATACCCTTTTGCGTCGCTTTTGTCTAGTTACAACGCACCAATCGAACGTAGATTTAGCCAGGTAAACACGTCTATTTAATAACAAAGTGGTCAGATTTTTAACAAACCATAAAGAAATTTTTACCGCAAAGGACGCCAAGCACGCGAAGGCTTTTCTTTGCGGTAAAAATTTCTTTATGGTTCTACCCGTCCACACTAGGGAAATTGCACGATTGTTTCGGCAAAAAATGGCAGGTGCGCTACGGCATTCTGCTGAAACTCATCTATACTTGACAAGACAATTGGAAGCATAAATCGCAAACATCACCCAAAAGGAACAGAATGCTAAACCGTATTCTACTGATTATCGTTGTTTTAGCCATCGGCCTGCCCGTCGTTATGACGGCCGGCCT
>JBBRVA010001019.1:0-2765 GCA_038247295.1 Caldilineales bacterium
CGGGTCGGTGCTGGTGGGGTGGCGCACTTCGGTCACATTGATCGTGTAGCGCAGCCGTGTATCCACACGGGTGGCGGTCTGGAGCAACGCTTCCAGGCGCGCCGTTAACGCATCCGGGTCCTGACCAGGGATAAGGCGACAATCGAGCACTATCTCCGTTGCACCGGGCATCACATTGTTTTGGGGCTCGCCATGGTGGCGTGGCGGTGAGAGTAGGATTGTCGGCGTAATGCTCGATTGGCCGAGAAAAGGATGGCGACCGTGCTGCGCGATTTCGGTTGCTTCCAAGTCGCGCACAAGCTGCAAAAAGTGGGCCATTGGGTAGGCACTGTTGACACCGGTCAGCGGCATTGCGCCATGCGCCATCTCACCGGTGATCACGACGTGTACCCACATCACGCCCTTCTGCGCAATGCAGAGATGGTTCTCTTCCGGTTCGCAAACGATGGCGGCGTCGACGCGATCCGCCCAGCCGCGCTCGACAAAGTGTTTGATGCCGAGCATATGCCCCTCTTCGTCACAAACCGCGCCAAACAAGAGGTTGCCATGTAAGGGAACGCCGCTCTGTACAATTGCCTTGATCGCGATCAGCGCGCAGACCAACCCGGCCTTCATATCATTGGCGCCCCGGCCGTAGATGCGGCCATCAATGCGCGTAGCGCTAAAAGGCGGATAGGCCCACAATTGGTCGTTGCCCTCGGTCACCACATCAGTATGGCCTTCAAACATCAGCGTCGGGCCCTCATTTTGGCCGTAGATCGCAATCACATTGGGACGATCCGGCTGTACATATTCAAAATAGGTTTCCAGCCCAATCTCAAGACAGCGCGCCTCTACCCAGCGCGCCGCGGCCTCTTCGCCCAGCGGCACTTCCGGCCGCCAGACACTGGGGATACGGGTTAATTCCTGCACCCAGCGGATCAGTTCATCATCATCAATGAGAGAGAGCACTTGTTGTTCTAGCGGTGTGATCATGGCTTTGTGGCTATGCGGGTTGTAATTTGTGTTTTGCTGGCCCAGGTACGAGCAACCATTTGCTAAAATGCTCGATCATGACACCAGTGACAACGGTTTCGTCATCCGGAGCAAACCCAATGTAAGCGTAGTCATCAATATCATTCCAAACGCTAGGTACGGGATGGCCGGTAAAGTAAACCGTCAACGAATCAGCATTCGGGTTATAGTTTACCCACAGCTGTGACGGTTCAATTGCCTGCGGAAAATAAACTTGTACGGATTCGGGAATCGCTATCGTTGCCATAAGACCATTTCTCCCTGTTTGATACGCGTTACTCGGTAGGCCGTAACAACTTCTCCGCGCCCGACTACCACTTTGAGCATCCATCGTTGTGGCCTGCGCCGGTATGTTCGATAGTATATCAAACGCTTGCTGTCAATTGCATCCTCAGTGATGATGTCAGGTGCTTCAATTGCCAGGGCAATCTCGGCGGCACTGGTAATGTCTGGATGTTCGATCAAAATGTGGAATCGATAACAATCTTCGCTTAGTTGTGCTGTCCGCCCCTCGGGATCTGTCGTTGTAAACAAGTAGATTGTCATCGATTGAGCTTCCAGCAAGACGGTTGATGACTAAAGATCGCCGTTCATATACAACTCGCCCTGCTCGAATCCCCGTGCCGCATAATAGGCCCGCGTCCCCGTCGCCGCGATCACGCTGATGCGGCGGAAACCGGCGGCGCGACTGATGCGGCGCGCGGCGTCGAGCAATTGCCCACCCAGGCCCAAGTGTTGCGCCTGGCCTTCGCTCTCTTTGCTGATCGCCAGCGCGGGGCCGTAGATATGCACCTCGCGGATCATGGCGTTCTCGGCAATTTCGTCCAAAAAGGCACGGCTGCCCGCCGCAGGTTGTAAGGGCAAACTCAAGCGCAAAAAGCCGGCGATCAAACCGGGTTCGTCGCTCTGTTCGTTTGTGACAAAATGCAGAAAGTGCTCGCGTGTCAGATCAGTGTCGTAGCTATAATCACGCAGTTCCAGTTCGTGCGCAGTCACAGTGCGGCGTTTGACTTCGCGACAGCGGATACAGCCACACTGCTGGCCGCGCCGTTGCAACTCTTCGGCAACCACCTGGCGCAAATTGCTCAACTTGACCCCCGCCTGAATATGATGGGCGGGAATGTCGCGAAAGAGGCGGTTGACGCGCGTGTAGGGCGGGATCGTTGGCTTGACATCGGCCAGCAGCGTGACCAATTCGTCCTGCGTGTAGGGTTGGTATTCACCGGCCAGCCAACGATTGTATAGTTCGGTCTCGGCAATCAGCGAGCAAGGATAAATTTTCATCTCGTCGGGACAGATGGCCGGATCACTGAAAAAGCGCGCGAAATCAACCCGATCTTTGTCTGGTGTCGCGCCAAAGAGGTTGGGCATCCAGTGCAAATGGAGCTTGAAACCGGCCGTACGCAGCAAACCCAATGCCTCGCGCACCGCCGCCACATCGTGACCACGCGCGTTGAGGGCCAATATCTCATCATCCAAACTTTGCACGCCGATCTGCACCTTGGTGACGCCCAGCTTGCGCAAATGGCGAATCTCTTGCGCGTTGATCCAGTCTGGGCGCGTCTCGACGACCAGCCCCACGTTGCGATGAGCGGCCGTGATATTATATTCCTGCGCTTCTTGCAGCGAACGCGAAGCGACATAATTGGGGTTGCCCGCCGCATTCATAGCATCGAAGCAGCGCTGCACAAACCATTCGCGATAATCCTTGCTGTATGCGCTCCAAGTGCCGCCCAAAATCAGCAACTCGA
>JBBRVA010001020.1:0-2754 GCA_038247295.1 Caldilineales bacterium
AACTTGCGCACATTGTCGGCTACTTCTTGGGGGTCGCGGCCATCGGCGTGGCCATAGACCACCGCCCCTTCGCGACATTTGCCGCCCAACAGCTCATAGACCGGCATGTTGGCGCGCTTGCCCTTGATGTCCCACAACGCCTGATCAATGCCGGAAATGGCGTTATTGAGCACGGGGCTGTTGCGCCAGTAACTATGCACCATCGCCATCTGCCAAAATTCCTCGATGCGCGCCACGTCACGCCCGATCGCAAAGGGTTTGAGATGTTTCTCGATCGCGGCGTGGACGGCATGAAAGCGCTGCGTAAAGGTGGCGCAACCCAAGCCATACAACCCTGGCTCGGAGGTGATCACCTTAACGATGATCAGCCGCGAGCCAGCCGGTTCGGTAATAATCGTTTGGACATCTTCGATTGTAATTGGTTTAGACAATTTCGTTCCTCCAAGCTTTCATTGTGTTACGGCACTTGTTGATCCGTTGCAGGCAGATATGGGGTTAACCGTCGGGTAAAATCGGCCAGATCCACCGCGTCCAGCGCATGATTGAATAGTTGGGTAAGCTGATCTAGAGCATGAATCTGAAGCAAAAACTATATCATACTCCGGCGCTCAGTTCAAATGGCATAAAAAATTCCCGCGCCGTGCGATCATCGTAGCCTTCGATCCAGGTGCTGCTGAGGCCGCGCGTGTTGAGGGCGGCGCGTACAATCTGCTTGTTGAAGCTGTGGACTACGTCGTGACTTAGATACTCTTCCACCGGCATCCAGCGACACTCTTCGATCTCGTCCTGATCCTGCGTGATCTCTTCGCTGATCGGCGCAAGGCGCGCCACGAAGTAAATGTCGGACTTGCCGTAGCGGTAGCCATGCCAATGGCGCAGGCAAACCAGTGCTTCGAATTTTGTCTGAACCCCTGTCTCTTCGTAGACCTCGCGCACCGCCGCATCGGCCAGATGTTCGCCAGCCTGGAGCGCACCGCCGGGCAGTTTGTAGAAGCCGGGCCGGCTGATCCGGTGATATTTCTCGCAGACGACAAGCAATTCGTTGCGTGGGTTGAGGACGACACCGCCAATGCCAACATAATGCGTGGCATAGGGGGGAATGAAGGCGTTGGCTTGCAGCCGGTAGGCGAGCATCAGATATTCTTCTGTGCTGTGGTGAAAGAAAAAGCCCATTGCTACCGCCAGCGGAATCAACTCGGCGCGCCCAATCGGCGTTTCCAGCCAGACTAGTTTGAAGCCGTCGGCGCGCCAAACTTCCATCGAGTGGCGCAAGCGCGCCTGGAATTCTGCCGTGACCGGCGGCAAGGTGGCTGGGTTGAGAATAATGCCACCAAAGTTGTTGGTGGTATGTTCGATAATTTCCATAGTAGATAACTTTCTATTAAGCGAGGTACTGGACGATTGATGCGATGCTAGGTGAAATACTACACCAGATTCAGAAAACAACAGAAAGTAACGAAACGTGGATAAAAATCTGTTGTTTTCTGAATCTGGTGTAGTGCTTTTGTGTGGTTCAGGAGCTATCTTACAACGTTACACCGAGCAAGCCGCGCGTGAGTTGGAAATCAATATTGCCCTGCTGATAGAGTTTGGGTGACACCTGATGCTCCAACACGCGCACCGTCAAGGCCAACAGCTCATCGATCCAACCGGCCGGGTCTCCGCTCAGGTAGAGGTCCAGATCGGCGCCATAACGCGTTTGCAGGGTGGCATCCGCCGTCACTTGCACCACCGGCACCAAGGGATGGGTCTGCATTGGGTGCTCGCCGACATAGGCCAGAATGATCTCGACGCCGGTCGCGGCCAGCCCAGTTAACGTCTCCACCCAATGTTCGGTGGGCGTCTCCATGATGTGGAAACCAGGCTGCTGGCGGTGTTCGCCATAGGCCAGCGACGGCAAGACCGTAGGCTGTTGCAACACCTGGCTGCGATAATCCACTGTCGAGAGCAAGGTTGTATTTTCCGGCACGACGACCGAGCCACCAGCGGCCACGATGGCCTTGGTCAGCTCGGCTAATTTTTGCGCCACCGCCGGCGGCACCGGGCCATCACTCAGCAGACCCAAGTGCAACGCCTCTAGCCCAGCCGCTTCGCTCGTGGGGGCGGGGTCGGTGGCCAAAGCATCGGTGAACCACGCTTCGGCCTTTTGCATCACGCTTTCAATCCCGCCATCCAACTGAATGCTCGTCCAGCCAAAGCGGTTGGCGTCTAACCCGTGCGCTTGCAAGGCATGGCGATAGTAATCGTTGTGCGTCTTTTCGCAGCCGTGTTCCATCAGCAGACAGCGCTGGACCAACGGATGGGCCAGATAGCCGATCATCGTGCGGATGACCATCTCTTCGTACGGACCACTGTTTGCGCCGCAGCCTTCGGTGTGCGGCAGCGCTACAAAGCGCGAAAGATGTTCGCCGTGTGCCAGGTCGGTCTGGTTGAGCCGCCGCGCCGTCATCGCTGCCACCTGGGAGGCACACAAACTGGTCGGCAAGATCAGGCCGATGCTATCACTGGCGGTGCGTCCATCGCTGCGCCGAACGCTGAAACGTACATTTGGAATCGCGCCGCCATTCTGAATCGGGATTGGTGTCCCCGTGGGGTGCGGGGCCTGCATCAATTCTTCTAGATGGCTGCTGTCTGTCTGCCGCCAGTTGCGCCACAGTTGCACCTGGGCATGGCCAGCCTGTTCACCGGCGCTGCGTTGACCCGACGCCACCTGGAGCACCTGCTCCAACATCTGCTGGCCCAGTTCGTCCATCG
>JBBRVA010001021.1:0-2746 GCA_038247295.1 Caldilineales bacterium
GGCGCATTCGGCAGCATTGGTGCAGTTGTCCACGCGATCAGAAATGTTCGCCAAGAGTTTGCAAGTCATAAGTGCCTTTGTTCCCTTGGGTTTGGTCGCGCTCCCCTTTATTGGGCTGTGGTTATGGCGACGCAATGGGCCAGTCCTTTTGCTGGCCACCACCGGTGTGGGTTTGTTGATAATGTATGTGCTTTTCAACGTGCGCAGCCTGGAATATAAATTTATTTTGGGAGCAACCATTATGCTGGCGCCGTTTAGCGCCGCCACCCTTGATTGGCTACTTTTCAAACAAACCCGTTTGCGCTGGGCTTGGACGCTGGTCATTCCATTAACGCTGGCCGTTTTGCAACAAGGGGTGATGTTTCGCAGCGGGGCACAGGTGCCGGAGAACCGGGTCAACGCCCCCGCTATTGATGAGCGCTCCTTTTGGTTGGCGCTCGACCCAGCCGAACCGGATGCGGGGTGGACCACGGCGGTGCGCAACACAACCCCACTCGATACAATCTTAGTCAGCGCGGGTTCAGACATTCACCTTGGGCCATTTACCGACCGTTCATTCTATATGCCAGCCGATATCGATGGTGAAACAACCACCGGCTATAGCATCGATACGGCCTACAATTTGCTAGAATTCCGTGGCTATCCAACTGATATTTTCGATCAGCGCCATCGAGTAATTCAATCGCTCTACAGCTCCAATGATCCGATCCAGGTGGTTGATGCAGCCGAGGAGATTTTGCGGCTAAATCGGCCAGTGGCCATTCACTTTTATTCAGGCCAGGCACGCATATCGCAATGGCTAGCGCAAGCAGGAATTGGCGCCCAAATTTTTGCTGATGACCACAGTATTGTATGGTTCATTGACCCGCAACAGGAGTTGCCCAGCCCATCATCGTTATCACACAACGCAGGAGCCCTAACCAATCGACCCGTTGACGTAGAGTCTGCTCAAATTCACCTACACTATCCATTGAATTCATCCGAAGCCCAAGTGGGGCAAGATTAGATCTATGAACTCGCCAAAAGTCAGTGTTGTAATTCCCGCGTATAAACAGGCAGAATATCTGGGCAGCACGATCCAAAGTGTGCTCGATCAGACTTATACAAATTTTGAGGTGATTGTTGTCAACGATGCCTCGCCCGATAACACGACCGAAGTCGTGCAACAGTTTGATGACCCACGCTTAAAATATATTATCCACGAACGCAACCAAATGTTGCCGGCGGCGCGCAACACAGGTATGCGTGCTTCCACCGGTGAGATCATCGCTTTGCTGGATGCCGATGATCTCTTTCACCCCCATAAACTAGCGGTCCATGTCGCCTATTTGGTGCAACATCCAGAGATCGGCGTTACCTATAATGCCCGCTTCGATGTTGACGCAAAGGGTAATCCTCTCTCGCTCTGGCGACCGCGCATGAGCACGAGCCTGCCTGACTTTGTGGTTGGCTTTCCTTTTGCGCCCAGCGATATGGTATTGCGCCGAGAATGGGCCTTTAAGATCGATCTTTTTGACGAAAGTTATGTGGTTTTCAGCGAAGATTTGGATATCAACTGCCGACTGGCGTTGGCAGGTTGTCAATTTGCCGGTATCGATCAGCCGCTTAATTACCGCCGCTACCATGCCAATCGCGTGATCAAAAACATCAAAGGACGATTGGATTCAGCGATCCGGGCGCTGAACACCACCTTTACTGATCCGCGTTGTCCAGCCGCCGTTAAAAATCTGCGTCATGAAGCCTATCGCAACCACTACCTGGATTGGGCTTACTGTGCCCTTGCCCAGAACGAGACCGCCCTAGGCCAACAATATTTGTGTCAAGCAATCCACAATGATCCGGCACTCCTCGCCCACGATGCGGTCGCCCTGATCAATTTTTTGATTGTGACGGGAGTTCACGATGGTGGCGATCATGAGACAGCGTTACAACGCATCTTCGCGCAGTTACCACCCGACTTAGCATGGGTCGCGCGGCACAGCCAGTGGGCAATCGGGCAGGGTTATCTCTGGCGCGGCGTTAAAAGTATCCTCTGGCATCATGAGAATGAAGGCGCCAGCCACCTGGCTAGAGCAGCCCAATTGGGCACACGTCTAGATGAGGCTTTTTTGCGCAGCCTGACTGATCAATTCATCAGTTACGAAGCCGAATTGGGTGCAGAAGCCACGCGTCAAGTGCTAAGCTCGATTTCACGCCATTTAGACCAGTTAGGCTCGCGCACGCAAATTAGCTGGCTGCAAGGCTGCTACTGGTTCAACCATGCATTTCGTGCCTACAGAGCTGGTCTTTATACACAGGTGCCCGTTGATGTATTGCGCGCCGTCCTTAGCGATTCTAGTTACGTGGCCAACCGTGGCATTCTCCGTATTCTCTTTCATGCCCTGGTTCCTGTCCGGCGGCCCAAACTCGATGAATACGGGCAGCTCGCGTAAAACATTGGGCAACCGAAAATTGTAGTCAACAGAACAAATTTTTGGTAAACACGGATCGGGCATAACACAGATATTTTCAATAATTTCTATCTGTGTTTGCCCGATCCGTGTTTACTACTTGGCCAGTTTGAATCGCAGCTTCGAAGCTTAACCATTAACGCAAAGCCGCCGAGGGTCAGCGCTGACCCTCGGCGGCTTTGCGTTAGATTTTCCTGTGGGTCAAATTTGTGATGGCAGAGCCTCTATGCCAACGCGAAACCATTCGCAATCGGTTCACGGCTGGTCAGCTATTGTGGTTGATCGATACGTTAGCA
>JBBRVA010001022.1:0-2744 GCA_038247295.1 Caldilineales bacterium
CACGCCGCGCTGGCTGGGCAGGGCAATTTGATCTTGTTGGAAGGTGAAGCGGGTGTAGGCAAGACACGGCTCACCTATCACACTTTACAAACTGCCGCCGCAAGTGGCGCGACGATTATCAGCGCCACTTGCCAAACCCTAGAACGCCAATTACCCTTTGCCCCGCTGGCCGATGCGATTGGGCGCTATCTGCATGAATTGCCCGATGCGGCGCTGCCCAGCCTGCCCGCGGCGAGCCTGACCCAATTAGGCCAGATCATCCCTAGCTTGCAAGACCGCCTGCCCGAATTGCCGGTCTGGAATTACGAGATGACCCTGCGCTCGGACGAAAACCGCCAGCGCTTGATCGATGGTATCGTTGCCTTTTTGGCCGCCCTAGCCCGTGCCCGACCGCTCGTTTTCTTTCTCGACGACCTGCACTGGGCAGACGCCGATACGCTGGCCGTGCTCAGCCGTCTATCGCAGCGGCTGGCCGATTTACCCATGTTGATCGTGCTAGCCTATCGCAGTGAAGACTTGGCTGAAAATGAGGCGCTAGCCACGTTGCTGCACGCTTTGCGTCGACTGCCCCAGCAGCAGAGTATGGCGTTGGGGCGCTTAAATCAGGCCCAGGTTCAGCACGTCGTTGCCTCGGTTACGGGGCAGAGTGACAGCGAGAGTGCGGCATTGGCTGTCTTGCTCTACAACGCCACGCGGGGCAATCCGCTCTTTGTCACCGAAGCGCTGCGCGATTTGCAAGAGCGCCAGACATCCGGGCGCAAAGAAGATGGCGTGCAATCTGACGCCCTGCGACAAACTTGGATGCTGCACCGCAACCGGCACGTGCAAGAGATCATTCTAGAGCGGCTGGAGCGATTGCCAGAAGGTGCGCGCACTGTGTTGCAGCTAAGCGCTGTGATTGGGCGCGATTTCAGCCTGGAATTGTTGGAAAGCGCCGCTGTGGAAGATCCCGTCCGGAGCTTAGAAATTCTGCTGCAGCGCAAGTTTTTGTTGGAACGGCCGGACGAACGGCTGGATTTTAGCCACCAAGTGGTGCGCCAGGTGGCGTACGACAGTATGACAACTTTGCAACGCCGCCGCCTCCATCTGCGCGTGGCCGAAGCCCTTGTACGTTTGCAGCGTGGCAGCCAGTTGCCTGGCGAAATTGCCTTTCACTACCGCCAGGCTGGGGCCGGTGCGCGGCAAGAATTTGCGCACTATAGTGTATTAGCTGCCGAAAAATTATTGCGCACCTATGGTTTCCGTCCGGCCGTAGCTGGGTTTGACGCCGCGTTGGCGGTGTTGGAAGTTATGCCGGAAAGCCCACCCGAATTGATCCGGCGCGCCTTGCAAGGGCGCGGGCTGGCCTATGAAAGCCTTTTCGAGCCCGATGGTGTCACCGATACTTACCGTCGCTTGCAGAGTTGGGCGCGCACCCAAGGCGATCAGCCACTCATGCTCAAAGCCCACAGCCGGCTTACTTCGATCTTGGGCTTGTTGGGCCAACAACGGGAAAGCAACGAGTTATTGCGCGAACTGATCGAGACATTGACACCTGGCACTGATGCTACACCCGGCTCCCAAGTCATCGTCGATCTTTTTGAACGGCGGCGCTTGATCTATAGCCCAGACGCCCCCGTTGTCGATGCAGAATGGACACTCTACGTACCACCGCCACCGCCGGTGGCCGAGCCGGTGCGCGACATTTTGCAGATGCTGGACCCTGTCCACGCGGTTTTACCGCTGCTCGATTATGGGTGGACATTGCTCGTGCAGGGCCAACCCGGCCCGGCAACGCGCTGTATCGAAGCGGTGGTTGATCTCGCCCGTGAGACGGGCCAGCCCTCGATTGCCAGCACGGCGTTGCATCAACTGGCCGTGACGGCGCGCATGTTGGGCCATTTGGAGCAGAGCCAGGCGCTCAATGAGCAGAGCGTAGCGATCAACCGTGAGATTCAGGGGGCAGCCGCCGAACTGGGCAGCATGTGGCCACGGATCGCCAGTGCCTTTCTCTCGCTGCGTTTAGGGCGCGTAGACGAAGCTGAGCGCCGTTTACGCAAAGTGTTGGCGCTACTTGATCAGCGCGCCGCGTTTCGCAACCATCGCAACAGCACAAACATCGGCCTGGGGTTAGTCGCGTTGGCGCGTGCGGATCAGGCAACGGCCAAACCATTGCTCACCGAGGCGTTGGCGGATCCCGTCAACCTCTATCCGTACACCCATGTGCGGGCGTTGTTGGGGCTGGCACAGATTGCGCATCACGATGGCGACGCCCTGGGCAGTGCCACCTTGCTGCGCCAAGCATTGCATTTTGCTGGGCGACGGAGTCTGCTAGAAGAATACGTAGAAACCGTGCGCGAGATTGTCCATTTGCAGCCCGTGGGCGCACCAGTTGAAAAGTTAGTGGCCGAGACGTTGCGCTATGTCCAAGCGATGGGGTTGGATTCACTGGCGGCTTTGTTGATCACCAAAGCCTCAAGCTAGGCCTTTTCTGTGCCATAGGCCTAATTTTTTTAACCGAATGGTATCGAGCACCTGGTTAAGGCGTTTTCTGGGTTTTGGTGCCAGGGTAAAGGTTCGCAAAATTCTGATTGACAACGCAATTGAAAATCTACTATAATGGGAACAAGACCGCATTTTATACGAAATAGAATATTCGTTCTGTGTGGCTGAGAATAACATAAATTACTGCCAGTTTAAAATAGCAAAATGCTGACGAATTTCCATTTTTGGTGAGCAGCGGTGATAATAGCGATTTCGCCACA
>JBBRVA010001023.1:0-2739 GCA_038247295.1 Caldilineales bacterium
CTGGCCGGGCCTGATTGGCCCAATGGCCGGTCGGGTCGGATCCGCTGACGATCACGCCCTTTTGATTCCAATCCATATACGCGCGCACCTCGGCGGCGCAATAGCGTAGGGTGAGCCCGCAGCGACGACGGTCGGAGTTATTGGCTTCCGAGCCATGCAGCAAGAGATCGCTGTGCATGGAGATTTCACCGGCTTTCAGTTCGTCGTCCACAGGCTGGCCAAACTGTTCGGCATTGTCCACGGTCTGATTCAAGACGTTGTTCTCGTCTTGTTCGCTTAGATGATAGGTGAGATGGCCAAAGTGATGCGAGCCGGATAGAAAGCGCATGCAGGCGTTCTCCACATCCGCATCATCAATTGCTAGCCAGACGGTGACGGTTTTCGACGGCGTCATCGGCCAGAAGCTGGCGTCTTGGTGCCAGGAGACGCGTTTGCCATCGTGCGGCATTTTGCAAAAATAATGGGACCCCCACCCGATCACATTTTCACCGAGTAAATCTTTAACATGCGCCACAATGCGCGGATGAGTCAACAAGTCGTAGACCGGGCCATATTTACGGTGCGCGGTGCTGATCGAGTAGCTGTCGCCGCCGGCAGCGATAACACTGGCCAACAAAGCATCAAAATAGCGGCGCTGCTCACGGATCTCGGCGTCGCTGAAAATGCGAATCCCTTTGAGATAGCCATCACGGTTGTACGTTTCGATCTGCTGCGCGGTCAGCAACTTGGGGTTCGTGACCATACTCGGATGGAAGTGCAAATCGCGTGGAATTTCGGTTACTTCGTTATGATCGGCAATAATTTTGAAATCTTGCATTGCTTGCATCTTATGCTCCTTTGCATAAAGTCCATCTTGCATTCACTAGAACCAAAAAGATTTTAACCACAAAAGACGCAAAGATCGCAAAGAGGAACCAAAAGCCTTCGCGCTCTTCGCGTCCTTTGCGGTTAAAAATTATTTATGGCAGCCAACGTTTTGGCATCTTGCAGACCATGGTAAAGGCCGGGTCGAAGATGTTGCCTAAGTCATATTTCACGGTCTGACCCATCAGGATATTAGCGCCAAATGCGTCGAGACCGTAGCCTTCTTGTAACCATTTGACCATCTCGGTGGTGGCATGTTGCACACATTGATCGAGCGGGCGCGCGTTGCCACAGGTGAAGATGTATTCTTCGTTTTCGCCACGCGGCCAGCCAATACGCTGCCCCTTGATCAGGTCGACCGTGAACTGGACATCAAACGAGATCTCGATCCCGGTGCCAACAATTTCGCCATCACCTTGGGTGGCGTGGCCATCCCCAATGTGGAAGAGCGCCCCGGCCGCGGCAACCGGAAAGTAAACGGTGACACCCTCGACAAAGCCATTGTAATCCATGTTGCCGCCGTGCTCGGCGGAGGTGGCGGTTGAGATCGCCTGACCACCGGCGGGGGCGACGCCAAAGCAGCCGACCATCGGATTTAGGGGCAAAGTGAGTGTACCGAGTTTGGTTTCCGGTTCTACCAGCGTAGCCGTCCATGCTTCGGCGTCCACATGCCATTTGGCTGGCCCTTTCGGTCCATCGATCGGCCAGGGTAAGGAAGGCACATAACTCGGATCGACAACATTGGCGGCTAGCATGCGCGCTGTCCAGCCATAGGTGCGGTTCGGGGTTAATTTATCGAGCCGCACGACCAACGTGTCGCCTGGTTCTGCGCCTTCGATATAAAATGGCCCCGTCATCGGGTTGCCCGGCGCCGTGATTTGTTGGGCGTTAACATCCTGTCCGCGCGCATCGACAGTGGTCGTGATCACGGTGTCGCCGGGTTGGATGCGCAGCACAGGCTCGTGCGATCCGATAGTGGTGTAGTAGTGGGTGGGTGCAAAGTGGTGCGTGGTCATGAATGCTCCTGTGGTGGGTAGTTAGAATGATAAGATGACAGGATGACAGGATGACAGGATGACAAGATAATCTTCATCTTGTCATCCTGTCATCGCTTCATCCCAGCTTCATTTCTGAATTAACGGCAGATAGACAAATTGGGGCGGCTCACTGCTGGTCTGGTAGACAACGGTCAATTGGGGGCGCGCAGCTACGGTGGCATTTTCCCGGCTGGAGAAACGTTTGGCCGTACCGACTTCTGTTTCATTGCCGATCATGATCCAACCAAAATTGGTGGCAGGTGCATCGAGCCAACTTTGCAGATCGGTGACCATGCCCGGCGTCGAGCCCCAGGTGTAGAAGCCGATCCCGCTGACGGAGAGTGTCGCGCTGGCCGTAGAGGCAAAGTCACCGCCGTCGGTGCTCCATTGGGCTGTATTAAAGAAAGTGTGTTGCCAGGTCGCGTCACCCGTCGTAGCGTTTGCCCCCTTGCCTTCCTCGCTGGCCGCGTCCGATGTTCCTTCGCCCCAATCGGCGCTCACTTTGTGCAGGGCAATCGGTTCGGCGCCGGCATTTGTCTTCGACATTTGCAACTGGAGCGTCGCGCTGACAATCGTCGCCCCGGCTGGAATTTGACCAGCAATATCAAAGGCCACAAGCGCACGGCGCGTCGACGCGCCGGATGTTTGGCCGACAAAAAGATGTTGACCGGCGCCGTTGCTGGTGCTACCGGTTGTGCTTTCGTAGAGTGTGTTATCTTTCGTCGGCGTTATCACCACCTGCGCTGATGGGATGGTGGCTTGGGTTGGTTGCTGTTCGATTCCAGCAGCGACAGCAGAGCGGACAGAGAATGTGCCCGCACAGAACAATAAACCGAGC
>JBBRVA010001024.1:0-2736 GCA_038247295.1 Caldilineales bacterium
GGCCCAACCGGTTACCAACGACACGGGGCGCGGCATCCGTTTTCATGGCTGGGCCCACACCAATCGCCACGTGCTCTATATTCAAGACAAAGGCGGCGATGAAAACTGGCGCATCTACCGTGTAGATCTGGCCAACAATGCTACGCTGGATCTGACGCCAGTCGAGGGTGTCCAGGCGCGCATCGAGCAGGTGAGCCCAGAAGCACCGGACGAAATTCTGATCAGCCTGAATGATCGCAACCCGCAATTGCATGATCTCTATCGGGTTAATATTCAGACCGGTGAACGCCAGTTGATCTTAGAAAATGAAGGCTTTTTGAGCTTTGTCAGCGATGATCAATATGCCATCCATCTTGCCATCCGCATGACGGCGGACGGTGGCAGCGAATGGTTAAAGCGCAGCGCGGATGGCAGTTGGGCGCTCTTCCAACAGATCGAGATGGAAGATATGATGACCACGTCGCCAGTTGGGCTGGACAAGGCGGGCGTACACCTCTATATGACCGACAGCCGCGGGCGAGACACCGCCGCGCTCGCCTTGGTAAACCTGGAAAGTGGCCAGCAACAGGTGCTCGCCACGAATCCGCGCGCCGATGCCGGGGCAACGCTCGCCCATCCGACACAGAAACATATTCAAGCCGTCGCATTTACCTATGAACGTAAACAATGGGAAATTCTAGACCCGGCCATTGTCGATGATCTGGCGTATCTGCGCACGGTGGCCGATGGCGATCTTGATATTGTCGATCGCACACTCGACGACGCGCAGTGGGTTGTGGCGTATACCCTAGACAATGGCCCAGTGCGCTATTATCGCTATGACCGCACCCAGAAGACAGCACACTTCTTGTTTACCAACCGCTCCGCACTGGAAAATTTGGCGCTGGCGAAGATGCATCCTTTTGTCATCCGTGCCCGTGATGGCCATAACCTGGTCAGCTATTACACGTTACCTGTTGGCAGCGAACGTGAGGATGCCGACATGGTGCGCCCACGCACACCGCTGGCGATGGTCTTATTGGTACACGGCGGCCCGTGGGCGCGTGATTTCTGGGGCTACAATACATTGCATCAATGGTTGGCTAACCGGGGCTATGCGGTGCTGAGCGTCAACTTCCGTAGCTCCACTGGGTTTGGTAAAGCCTTTATCAATGCTGGCAACCGGACCTGGGCAACGAATATGCACGAAGATCTGATCGACGCCGTCAACTGGGCGGTGTTGACTGGCATTGCCGATCGTGATCGGATTGCGATCATGGGCGGCAGTTATGGCGGCTATGCCACCTTGGTCGGCCTCACCTTTACGCCCGAGCTTTTCGCCTGTGGCGTGGATATTGTCGGTCCCTCGAATCTGGTCACGCTGATCGAAAGTACGCCCCCGTATTGGAAGCCAATGCTCAAGATGCTGACCACGCGCGTCGGCGACCCCAGCACGGAAGAAGGCCGCGCCTTCCTCCACAGTCGCTCGCCGCTGACTTATGCCGATCACATCCAACGACCGCTGTTGATCGGCCAGGGTGCCAACGACCCGCGCGTCAAACAAGCCGAGTCGGACCAAATTGTCCAGGCGATGCAGGCGAAGGAAATTCCTGTCACCTACGTCCTTTATCCCGACGAAGGCCACGGCTTTGCCCGGCCAGAAAATAATCTTTCCTTCTTTGCCATTACCGAAGCCTTCCTGGCCCAGCATTTAGAGGAGGACTTCGAGCCGATTGGCAACGATTTTGCCCAGGCTAGCCTCACCGTGCCGGCCGGGCCGCAAGAGATACCTGGTTTAGCGGCGGCGTTGGGGAAGCCGCAAAATTGAGCTATGGTAAAAAGCGGATAAGATTCAAACGTGGCTGCAAAACGAAAATCTAGCCATGCAGATTACGGCTCGCGCACCCGGCTTTTCTCCGGTCGATTATGGGTTGGCCAGAGAAAAGCTGGGTTCTTAGCCAGGTTTGAATCTTACCCTTCAAAATTTAAAGTCCACTCGCTGCCGAAAAAGGACAAAGAAAAATTGTGGTAGAGATCAAGCTGTTCACCCAAGATTTTTTCTCAAAACCAGCTGTACAGGATATTGTCGCGGATCATCAGATTTGGTTGTTGGTGTTCGATCCAAACACAGAGGGGATCGTCGCTATTGTCCTTGCGTTCTAGCGGCCAGCGCGGCGTAAGTTGACCGAATTTGCCGTTGCCTGAAGGGTTACATAGAAAGGGGATAGGTCGCTCCGCTTTTTAATTTTCTCTTGTGCTGACGCTACCCATCCAGTTCCAACTCATCCCTAGCAAGCTGGTCAAGCGCGACATGAAACACATCAGCAACCTTAATCAGCATAGCGACGTTGGGGATTTTGTCGCCGCTTTCCAATTGGCTGATATAGCTATCGCGTACCCCCAACATCTCACTGAGTCTGCGCATCGTTAAGCCGTTCCGTTGGCGCAACGTGCGTAGCTTTTCCCCGAATCGTTTCATAATCGTAACGCTGTTGATCAGATTTGACGCAGATAAACTCGTATGTTAATATTTACTAAGCTATAGCTTAGTAAATATTGCAAACTAAACCTTCAAAATCTGGCGTAACCGCGCCCAAAGGGATCTCGGCGGGGTTGCCATCATGTGCATCGGATAAATCCGACGCCTGCTATACCAAACCTGCTTAAGCAGGTTTCCCGTGGCAGTCTGCCGTTTCAACGGCGGGCAGTCTCGCCGGGAGCCCTTTGGGCGCGGTTACGCCAGATTTTGAAGGTTTA
>JBBRVA010001025.1:0-2732 GCA_038247295.1 Caldilineales bacterium
ATGTGCGGTTAAAAACCGCACCTACAATGCCTTACCTTAATGGCAGTGAGGGTTAGGGTGGGGTTCGCGCGACAACCTCGTCAATCGTCAATCGTCAATCCAAAATGGGAGTTTACCATGCCGATCATTCAACATTTAATCATCGATGAGTTTGGCAGTTTTGTGGCCAAGAAGAGTGGCCGTCTGAGTGTGACCTGCCAGGGCGAAAAGCGCGTCGAAGCGCCGCTGATGCACCTGGAAACGGTGCTGATCAGTGGGCGCGGGGTGAGCTTGAGCAGCGATGTGATCGAGGCGTGCGCCGCAGAGGGCATTCCGATCCACTTTTTGAGTAGTCGCGGCCAGCCCGTGGGTAGCCTCTACAGCGCGGCGTTGACGGCGACGGTGCAGACGCGCCATGCGCAACTGTTGGCGCGTGACGACCGCCGTGGCCTGGCGGTAGCGCTGGCTGTGGTCGAAGGCAAGATCCGCAACCAGGTCAACCTGCTCAAGTATATGAGCAAGAACCGCAAGGAGAAGCAGCCGGCGATCTACGACGCCGTGCGCCTGCTGGCCGATGAGGTGCAGGATCATCTGGCCGAGCTCGATCAGTTGCGTATCGAGCCGCGTTTGCTCTCGGTTGATCATTGCCGCGGCCAACTGCTCTCGATCGAAGGGCGCGCCGCGCAGAAGTATTGGCGGGCGATTGGTCGTTTGCTGCTCGTGGAAGCGGGGTGGCCAGGTCGGCAGACACAGGGCGCTAGCGATAGCTTTAACGCTGCGCTCAACTATGGCTACGGCATCCTCTACAGCCAGATCGAACGGGCGCTGGTCTTGGCCGGGCTTGATCCCTATGCCGGCTTCTTACATGTTGATCGTCCGGGCAAGGCGAGCCTGGTCTTTGATCTGGTCGAAGAGTTTCGCCAGACTGTCGTCGACCGCACGGTGATGGCGATCTTCAACCGGGGGACGGCGATTGAGATGGATGAACGCGGCAAACTCGTCGTCGCCGCCCGCCATGATCTAGCGGAGACGGTGTTGAAGCGGTTGGAGGCGGTGGAACTCTATGAAGAGAAGCGCCACCCCTTGCGCCAGATCATCCAAATGCAGGCGCGCCACCTGGCCACCTTCCTGCGCGGCGAACGCGCTGTCTACGCCCCCTTTGTATCATCGTGGTAGAAGGATTGACGATTTTTGATTGACGAAGCTAGTTCGTCAACGGCGCTACTTCGTCAATCGTCAATCAAAAATCGTCAATCGTAAATTCCTATGAAATGTCTTCTGATCTACGACATCCCGGACGACCGGGCGCGCACCAAAATTGCCGATTTTTGCCTGGACTACGGGCTGGATCGGGTGCAATATAGCGCGTTTATGGGCGATCTGAGCACCAATCATCAAGAAGAATTGATGCTCAAGATCACCCAGCGCCTGGGCAAAGCCGCCGGCAAAATTGATCTCTTTCCAATCTGCAAACAAGATTGGCGCAATCGTCAGTCGGTCTGCCAGGGAGAATGAGATTGACGATTTTTGATTTTTGATTTACGAAGCGGCTTCGTCGATGAAATTATTCCTTAACCGAGGCATCATGATGGTTCATTCAACCTTGTTATCTACGAAATAACCTCGTCAATCGTCAATCTAAAATCGTCAATCCCGCGGAGCTTTATGGACACTTTACACGAAATCGAATATGCCGTCGACGCCTGGTCGTTGCGGGTGACGGACATCAAACAATATGACTACTGCCGGCGCGTCGTTTTTTACGAATACTGTCTGCCCGGGGTGCGCCCCGTAACTTATAAAATGCAAGCCGGGATCGGTGAACAGGATCGCATTGCTGGTTTGGAAGAACGGCGCAGTTTGCGCGCCTATGGGGTGGCACAGGGCGAACGGCACTTTAATGTTAACGTTGCTTCGCAAAAGCTGCCCCTCGTCGGCCAGATCGATATGGTGATCGAGACGGGCGCGGGCGGCCACGCCCACTTGATTCCGGTTGACTTCAAGCTGAGCCGGCGCGAGCCGGGGCGTCATTTTAAACTGCAACTGGCGGCCTACGCTCTTTTGCTGGAAGAGAATTGGGGGTTGCCGGTTGAACGCGGCGCCATCTATCTGATCCCGCTCAAACGTGTGATCCAGGTGCCAATCAGCGCACGCTTGCGCAAGGATGTGATCGCCCATCTGGCTGAAATTCGCAGCATGATTGAAGCCGAACGGATGCCGGCGCCCACCACCCAACGCAGCCGCTGTGTCAACTGTGAATTTCGGCGTTTTTGTAATGATGTGGGGTGAGGGAGATAGGGAAACGGGGATGTATATCGTGGCGACCTTATCGCCTTGTTTCCTTGTCCCCTATTCGAGCACCGCTTTCTGGCGGTATTTCGCAAACCTGGTGTATATGGGGTAAAATAAGCTGGCTGCGCGACGCAGCAACCGCCAGCGCTCGTGTAAAAATCGTCGCAAACCTGGCCCGTTTTGGCGCAAAAAAAGCATTGCGAACGCGAGGTGAAAAATGGCGCAAATTAGGTATTTATCCACAAAATCCAAACCCACCGCAAGGCCGCTACGCCCTCTTTTGCCCCATGCAGGGCATTTTTGCCCAGCCAGCGCCGCCCAGCCTAAGCGGTTCAACTTCACGACTCGAAAGGGCGAGTACTGAAACATTTTGCTGATATAGCCTGTCACAACTTCCCGGCGGTTCAACTTCACGACTCGAAAGGGCGAGTACTGAAACAAATTCAACGCTACACCCCAAA
>JBBRVA010001026.1:0-2729 GCA_038247295.1 Caldilineales bacterium
ATGTACAACAACTCGATGATCAACTTTCACCCGCTGCCCGGTCACCCCAACTCGATGGCGGCGGGCAAGGGCCGCACCACCGGCATGGCCCCCACGATTGTCTACAAAGACGGCAAACCGGTGCTGGTGCTCGGTTCACCCGGCGCAACCCGGATCATCACCTCGAATTTGCAGGTGATCCTCAACGTGCTGGACTTTGGCATGAATATCAACGACGCGGTGTATGCGCCACGTTTTGATTGCCAGGTGGGCGACATCCGCTGCCATGCACGCATTCCCGAATATGTCTGCGCCGAGGTGCGCAAAAAGCACCCGATCACCCGCATGCCGCAAAGCCACGGTGGCTTGGCCCTGGTCCACGCGATTACGCTTGACCCAACTACGGGTAAATTAGCAGGCGCGGCAGATACGGGTGCGGACGGGATGGCGTTGGCTGTATAAGGGTAAAACAGGGAAATAGGTAGACAAGTAAATAGGTAGACAAGTAAATAGGTAAACAAGTTATGTCTACTTGTCTACCTGTTTCCCTGTTTCCCTATATCCCTCCAGTAAGGAGCTGCGAACATGACAACAGTTTCAATGAAAAAGAGTACGGGCGACAGTACGTTACATCTACCGCCGGTGGAAGGGCGTTTTCCGCTGGGTGTGCTGCCCGAATTCCAGCGCAACCCGCTGAAGCTTTATCTACGCACTATGCACCAATATCGCGACGTGGTGCGGCTGCGCTTTGGCCCGCGCTACTCTTATACCCTCTTTCAGCCCGACTTTGTCAAACACCTTTTGGTCGATAACAATAAAAACTACCGGCGCGCCAAGGTGGGCAACGGCTTGCTCAAGTCGATCACTGGGGAAAATTTGCTCACCAGCGACGGCGACTTTTGGCGGCGCCAGCGGCGCTTGATCCAACCGGCCTTTCACCGCCAGCGCATCTTTGGCTTTGGACAGCTGATGACGGCCAGCGCGGCGGCCATGTTAGCCGATTGGGATCAGATCCCTGCCGGCCAAATTGTGCGCGTCGACCAGGCTATGATGCGCGTGACCCTGCAAATCGTCGGCCAGTCGCTTTTTAGCGTGGACTTGAGCACGGGCAGCAGTGCGTTGGGCCATGCGATCACCGTAGGCAGCGAATATTTCACCTATCGCTTAGGCCATCTTTTTGCCCTACCGCTTTGGGTGCCCACGCCGCGCAATCTGGCCTACAAACGTTCGCAAGCCGCCGTCGTCAACCAAGTGCCAGACATGATCAGCGCGCGCCGGCGCTTGATCGCAGCCCAGGGTGACGCTGCCAGCAGTGGTCGCCAATATGACATGCTGGATCTGTTGCTCGACGCCCGCTATGAAGATACAGGCGAGCCGATGGATGATCAACAACTGGCGCGCGAGATTCGGATTATGATCAGCGCGGGCCACGAGACCACGGCCAATACCCTCACCTGGACGCTCTACCTGCTCTCGCAAAATCCTGGCGCGGAGGCCAAGTTGCAGGCAGAGGTGGACACCGTGCTCAGCGGGCGCACGCCCACGGTAGATGATCTGCCCCAGTTGCCTTACACGCATCAAGTAATCCAGGAAGCGATGCGTCTCTACCCAGCCGCTTGGGTGGTCGCACGCCAGTCGATTGGCGAAGATCAACTGGGCCAGTACCATGTGCCAGCCGATCAAGGCATGGTCATGCCGATCTACGCCATCCACCGTCACCCAGATTTTTGGCCCGACGCTGAAGTGTTCGACCCCGAACGCTTTACCCCCGAAGCCGCGGCGCAGCAGCATCGTTTTGCCTATTTCCCGTTTGGCGGCGGCCCGCGCATGTGTATTGGCAACCTGTTCGCCTTGACCGAGGCGCAACTGATCCTGGCGATGATCGCGCAGCGTTACCAACCACGCTTGCAGCCGGGGTACAAGGTCGAACCAGAAGCGTTGATCACGTTGCGCGTGAAGGGTGGGTTGCCAATGACGTTGGCGCGGCGGTAAGCGTATACCACCCAGCCCAGAAGCTATATGCTTCTAGACTAGAAATCTGGCTGATGGTCTTTTTACTCTATGTTTTAGGCAGCAATAGAACAGGCAGTATAAAGAAGCTTCTTTATACTGCCTGTTCTATAACAAGATGATTTGTGCTCCAGTTTTAGATCTATTTAGTTCAACATGGCGGATTAATGTAGGTGTTCCAGGCTGCAGCACATGAATAAGCCCCATTCCACGAGGTATAAGTCGTGCCAGGGCTATAGGGTGAGTAGAGGCGAAATTCATGAAAGGTTGTCGAATAGTCGCCAGAGCCGCTTGAATGGATTGCAGGTGTAGTACCGCCCGTTGAATTGGTCCAGTTACGATTCTCTTGCTTCTGAAGGAGAGGTCCCGTATGCCAAATCTTGATATGGGCGCGCAGGTGAAACAGTAAAATTGTTGAAGTAGAGGTGCCTGTTGTGTTAGTCGATGGCACGCCTCCCGTGTTGGCCGTACCCACAGAGCCGGCGCCAGGCACGCTAACGCTTTTTGTCTCAGCATACACTTGTTGAATGCCAATGCCCGCCCCAATCATTGCCATAATCAAAGCTACAATCAGGTGTTTTGTCCATCCAGCTTTGGTGGTTTGCCACTGGTTTGCTTGCATGGTTGCTCCTGTTACTTGTTCTCGCCAGCCGATTCTTGCATGACTTGCACGTAGTCAGCCCGCATCTGGTAGGTGCTGCCAATCATTGATTGAAGATCGAGGAAGAGCTCACTTATGC
>JBBRVA010001027.1:0-2722 GCA_038247295.1 Caldilineales bacterium
ATTCACTACTGATTCACTACTGATTCACCGGAGAATAGTATGGTTATTTCCGCCCAAGTGTACTAGCGCACAACTACCGGCAAATAGAGCTGTGAACTCAGGGTAATGCCGCGAATTTGCGTGGCGACCTGGCTGCCGTTAAGATCTGTGTAGCTGTTGACCAGCGCAGTTTTGCCCACGGCCAGTTCGCCTAAGATGTCGTTGAGATCGGTGGCTGGGGTCACTGTGTAGCTGACGCCGCCGATAATCCACGTCGCAGCACTAACGCTCGCCGCAATCGGATCTACACCCTTGTCGTCGATCTGGCCGACGGTAGTCAGTGTCCCGGCCCCGGGCGGCACATGGGTCTCGATCTCATGCATCTGGTTACGCCCATCCTGGATGAAATATTCAACTGCCACATAGGAGCCGAGCGCCAGCAGACCATTATTCTCTTTGAACTGGGTGTTAGCATCGGCGACAAACGCAATGTTGTCGATGACCCATGTGCCCACAAAGCCACTTGGCGGCATCCCGTTGACGAAGCCGAAAAGCTTGAAGTGATTGGGCGCCGTCGCGCCGCCCGTGCTATTCGTCGTCTCGATCTTGCGCGCCATCCGCACGCCGCTGGCATCCAAAAAGTATTCGACTTTTACTTTGGCGCCAACGGCAAAATTACCGTCTGTCTGGCTGAAGACTGTCGCCGCGGTCGTCGTGTAAGCCACGCCGCTGATCAGCCACACACCTTGTTGATTGGCCGGGAAGCTGTCGATTACGCCATAGGCGTGGCCTTCTGCGCCTTCAAAAGAGCCATTGCCGTCATCATCACTGCCGTTGCCATCATTGGCGAATTTGGTTTCCAACTCGCGCGCTTGATTGATGCCATTGCTGTCACGCACAAAGTGGACCTTGACCGTCATACCCACAGCAAAAGCACCATTGGCCTGCTTAAACTCGGTGTTGGCATCGGCCACAAACGTAAGGCCGCCGATGTTCCAATCGCCGATCAGGCCAGCCGGGAAGCTCTGGAGTAGCCCGAAAAGCTCACCCTCCGCATTCGAGCCGCCACCGCTGCAGCGGAATTCGTGTTCGGTCTCGATTTCGCGGATCGTGGCCGGTGTCGTAGTTGTTGAGGCGTGTAGTTTGACACAACCACCCACCGTAAACGCCCCATGCTCTTGTTTAAATTCAGTGCCAGCCGTAGCGGTGTAGGCCACGGCACTAACTGTCCAAGTGCCAATCAGACCCGACGGCAGACTGTCCAGGCGACCATAGATTTCGATCTCGCCCACCGCTGTGCTGGTCGCTTCTGGTGTGCCGGACGGCGTAGCGTTAGGTGTCCCCGTAACCGTGCTGGTCGGTGTCGCGCCATTACAAGCGGAAGCTAATTCGGTGCTAAGCTCGCGCAGGGTGAATGGTGACGTGTTGGTAAAATAGTGGACCTTGACGCAAGCGCCGACCATCAATGGCCCATTTTCTTGTTTGAACTCCGCGCTGGCGGGTGCGTTGTAAGTGACGCCACTAATCGTCCAGGCACCCACAAAACCTGGCGCAGGCAAGCTCTCGACACGCCCAAAAGCTGCTTGATCGACCCCGGGCGTACCCGTTGTATCCGGCGAGGGCGTTGCTGTCGCAGGCGTGGATGTTGAAGGCGTGGATGTAGAGGCAGTGGATGTGCCGGCCAAACAATCATCCGCATTTTTGCTCGCGATCTTGGTGGCGAGGAAGGGCGACGCCGCGCCCACATATTCGACTTCCGCACAAACACCAACGGCGAACGCACCTTTATCCTGGCGGAAATCCGTGTTGGCATCGGTGGTAAAGGCACGGCCTTGCACCGTCCACTGGCCGATCAAGCCGCCCGCTGGCATCACTTCGATTAGGCCTTGCCATTGGCTCTGCTGCGCCTGCACAACCGTTGCACCCCAAACAACGACAGCCGCGGTTGCGATGAACAACCCGATTAGGATGGCGCGCAGCGCCATCTGTGCCGTGCGCTTGATCAACGGCGTTGATACAAATTGGTTTGACATACAAACATTCCTTTTTGAATTTGTAACGGTTAAATTTGTTCTTGCCGCAGCACAGGTGTTGGTGATTAACGATTTAATTCGGTAAACGTCGGCAGGTCTTGTGGAAGCCGGAGCCGGGGCCGCTTCGCCAAGCGCAGCCGAACCTCGATGAACGGTTTATTTTGTGAATGACCATTAACCGTGCTGCGGTATATTTTTCCTATCTACTAAATATATGCGGACTGGGTGGCCTAAAAATACATGAATTGCAAAATTTCATTGGGCATTCTTCTGTAAACTAAATCATTGGGTAACGAGAAGTCTGGCAAGCCCTGTGCCGTCCACGAGCCGCACGAGGCGTGCTCTCTCCTCGGTTTACCGAAAAACTCTATTGACAGAAAATTAAGAATAAAAAGACGGCGTGTCCGGCGGAGTTGGGAAGCAACGCCGTCTCGATTTTTCGTGATCAACCACCCTGCCCTGGTTTACCCGTTTACCATTGGCAGATACACTGTATGGCTCACAGCAAGCCCTTGAATCACCACGGCAATTTGTTTGCCACCGCTATCAACATAACTATTGACCAATGCACCCTTGCCCACCGCCAATTCACCTTCGGCACGATTCAGCAGGGTGGCTGAGTTCACCAGATAATTGATGCCGCCGATGCGCCATTCGCCTTCTGTGCTCGCCGGCATGCTATCAATCGTGCCATAGACGAATTCTTCGAC
>JBBRVA010001028.1:0-2700 GCA_038247295.1 Caldilineales bacterium
AGTAAGACAGTGAATCAGTAGGACAGTAGAACAGTGTTTGTACTGTCTCACTGTCCTACTGATTCACTACTGATTCACCGGAGAATAGTATGGTTATTTCCGCCCAAGTGTACTAGTACCAGCGGAAGCAGGTTGGCAACAGTCTGATTCGGCTGGTATTAGGGAGACCTGTCGTTTCGCGCTCAAAGGAGCCCACCTCTGGACGCAGGGATTGACACTGCGATGTCGAAGTGCGCGCTTGCCCTGTAGATGTACTATAGGAACGGCTTGTGCTAATTTGTGTGGGGTAAATTTCTCTTCCAAAAAGTGAAGAGCCGACACCAGGGTGTCGGCTCTTCACTTTTTGGAGTAGGTTTGTTGCGTTATCTGTTGATGATCGGCAGATAGAGGAAGAAGTTAGGCGCAACTACGGGTGCAACAAGCGCTCCACTAAAGGTAGAGGCGTTGCCTTGCGCATCGATAGCGACAGCCGTAATATTGCTCCCTTGCCAAACTACCCGTGGTGACAAGTCGAAGGTGAATTTGCCATCCTCACCCACCACGGTCTGGCCTTCAAAATAGTGACCCTGCGTGTTACTATCGGTGAAAATCTCGATAGTGGCGCCTGGTCTGGCGGTGCCGGTGACTTTGCGCTCGACGACGTTAGATAATTTGGGCGCTGGCAGATCGGCATTCGCACTGCCTACGAGGGCAATACCACCCCCCACATTGGCATAGACTTGGTTGTTGGTCCAGGTGTTGCCAAATGTCTGTAAGCCATTGGCGCGAATGCCATAGCCTTGATTGACGCGTAGCGTGTTGCGCATCAGCATGTTTTGGCTGGCATTGTCGGTTAGGTAGACGCCCTGCAAGCCATTGCCCTCAACCAAGTTCTCTTGGATGAGCGTGCGAGTGGCACCACGCAAGTCGATGCCATTTTCGGTATTGCCTGTCACCGTATTAGAAACCAACTGGTTGTCTTGAACTGCCGTCACACCAACAGCCAGAATTATCGCGATACCGGATTTCTTATTCCCCGTGCTCAGATTACCTGTCGCCGTGTTGTTGTTGGAACGCAGATAGAGACCATGTTCAAAATTGCCCGTCATGGTATTCTCATCGATCGTGTTGCCATCAGCAGATTCTCGCACGGCTATCCCAGAGGCGCTATTCTGGGCCAGCGTATTGCCACGGATCACATTTTCGCTACTGCCGGCGTCCACGTAGATGCCCTGCTGGTTCTCGTAGAAGTTGTTGCCGACGATGGTGTTACCATTCGAGCCTTGGACGCGCAGCCCATAACCTTCGTTCTGATAAGCCTCATTGTTCTCTAACACGTTGTCGGTCGATGGAAGCTGACCGGCCGCTGCGGAACCAGAGTCTAGGACAAAGCCATTGGCCAGGCTTGCACTCGGATCAGTATTGCTATAGGCCTTGTTATTGCGCAGCACCAGATTATAACAACCGCGCGAAATCAAGAACCCGTGGCTGCCGTTGTCGAAAGCCTGGTTGTTTTCCAGCTGAATATCGTGGGTGAGATCGCGTAGGGTGATCCCGTAGCGCAGATTGGCGTGGAATTGATTGTCGCGCAAGAGCATATTGCTGGCCTGGCCGGCAAACGCGCCATAATAGTTGTGATGGAAGACGCTGCTGATCACTTCACCGGTGACGCGCGAACGTTGCACTGATGGTGACAACGGATCGTTCTGATCGCGCCAGGTAACACCGGAGCTTTCGCTGTCCGCCGACCCCAGATAACTCAATTCCGAATTGCGAATATTGAGCGTGGCGCCGAACTTAGCGATGATAAAAGCTCGCCCGTTGGTTACTTCTTCGTCAACACCGCCCGCACCACCATTGGCGGCTGTATCCCAGGAGGAGATCTTGATCCCATCCATATTGATCACACCGCTGTGGGTGCGCAGATAGACAAAGGTGCTGTAATCGATATTGGCGACCGCGCCGCTTTCTGGATCGTGGACTACCGTGACGCTGCTACTGCTGACGCTGCCCGTGGCGGAAAGTGCGTTGCTACTGCGCAGCAACAATTCAGTCGAGCCGCTCTGCTGGCCTAGATTCAAAGTCACATTTTCGCCAATGAAAAGATTAGCATTGAGCAACCATTTGCCGCCACCCAGATCTTGCAAGAAATTGGTAAAGGAAATGCCTAGCCCGTTTTTAATGTCGGCCATGGTAACCACTGGCCCGATGCCGGTCACCTGAATCGTGTTTTGACCATTCTCATTCGGCACAATGACGAAGAAGGGACCGACGACCTCGCCCCCTTGGCTACCAAAACCGGATGTATTGCCAGTGGGGTCGATGGCAAGCGCAGTCACCTGTTTGGGGTTTTGAGCTAGTGGGACTTGGAAGGTCCAGGCGCCGCTGCCATCGGCGACCGTCGTGCCTAAGAAGGTTTGGCCTTCGCTGCTTGGATCGCTGTAGATTTCAATCGTCACGCCCGGCTGTGCCGTACCGTTTGTGATACCGTCGGCCAGAATTTCGACGATGACGGGCTTCTGGTTATTGGCCTGAGCGCCCCCATCAATGAGGATGCCAAATGAAGCGTTGTTTGTAATCATATTTTGGCTGATACGGTTGCGTACACTGCCCGCATCCTTCACATAGACACCGCGCGAGCCATTATCGCGGATCATGTTCCCCAAAATCTGATTGTCGGTAGCCACAGTGCCATTGGATGCGCTATTGATCGCAATACCA
>JBBRVA010001029.1:0-2698 GCA_038247295.1 Caldilineales bacterium
GCCTTGACCGCTGAAGGCAATGCCACGCTGCGCATCCATGAATCGACTTGGGTGGCGTTACGGGTCCGTGGCAGCTACCGGGGCAAAGCGGACGAAATCGCGGCCCATACTTCCGCCGTGCAGATTCTGGTCGATGATCGGCCACTTTTTTCGCCCAAGGATGCTGGCGCGGTGCTCAACCAAATTGAAGGCGCGATGGCCTATTTGGACACCCTGGCCCCGCGTCCCGATGTAATCCGCTTCAAGCAGATGCGGGCGACGCTAGAGACAGCCCACAACCGTCTGCACCAACGCATGCACCAAAACGGTCTCTTCCATCACCATACACTCCTGCATCAGCACCAATTGCATCAGCGCACTGACCACTAACATGGTGGCAATGCCAGGAACTGGAAGCAAATCGATAAATTAGGAGATTGAAAATTGGATGCTTGGTGCTGAGCCATAGAAGTTTACCAAGTATCTAATCTTCAATTTCCTAATCTCTACTTGTCTAATCCCGCTCAACCCGTTCAATATGTGCACCTAATTGGCGCAACTTCTCATCGATTCGCTCATAGCCGCGGTCGATCTGGCGGACATTGCCAATCGTTGTCGTGCCCTCGGCCACCAGCGCCGCCAAGACCAGCGCCATGCCGGCGCGAATGTCGGGGCTGCTGACCTGTTGGCCGACCAATTGGCGTGGTCCAACAACCACGGCGCGGTGCGGATCACACAAGATGATCTGCGCACCCATCGCGATCAACTTATCGACAAAGAAGAGGCGGCCGTCGTACATCTTTTCGTGGACAATGACTGTGCCCTGCGCTTGGGTGGCCGTAACCAACGCAATGCTCATCAGATCCGGCGGGAAGGCGGGCCAAGGCGCATCATCGATCTTGGGGACTGCGCCACCAAAATCTGGCTTGACGCGCAGTTCCTGCTCATCTTCCACCACCAGCGTGTGGGCGAGATGGGGTGATGCGGTTGGATCAAATTCCAGGTGCATACGCACCCCCAGCCGATCCACAAAAATCATCTCCATCATGCGCAGTTGATCCGGCACGACGCCCTGAATGCGCAATTCGCCGCGCGTAATCGCACCCAGACCGATAAAGCTACCCACCTCGATAAAATCTGGGCTGATGTAAAGTTCGCCACCGCGCAGCCGCTCCTGGCCATGAATCGTCAGCGTATTGCTACCAATGCCTTCAATCGGGCAACCCATCTTGACGAGCAGGCGGCATAAATCCTGCACATGGGGCTCGCTGGCGGCATTGCGCAAAATTGTTACCCCTTTTGCTAATGCAGCAGCCATAATGCCATTTTCGGTGGCTGTCACCGATGCTTCGTCTAGCAAAATGTCGCGCCCCTGCAAGCGCCCATCGGCACGCAGCTCAAAGGTGCCATTGCGGGTCAGGTGCGCACCCATCGCCGCAAAGACTTGTAGATGGGTGTCAATCCGCCGTCGGCCAATATCGTCGCCGCCGGCGGTGGTGCGCACGGCAAAATGACCAAAACGGCTTAACAACGGCCCCATCATTGTCAGCGAGCCGCGGATCTGGCCGAAGAGGTGACCATCGGGTGTCGTGCTATCCACGTGACGCGCACAGAGTGTAATACTGTCGCCCCGGGTTTCAATCTCGACGCCCAGCCCAGCCAGGAGTTCGAGCACCGTCTTTACATCGCCAATTTGGGGCACATTGTGGAGCGTGATTGGTTCTTCAGTCAATAAACAGGCTTCTAGCAGCGGCATTGCGGCGTTTTTATTGCCGATTGGTTGGATTGCACCCTGCAATGGATAGCCGCCCTCGATTACAAAAGATGTCATGGGATCGACCTTTTTAAGCTATGATAGTCAAGATAAATGATCGTGTTACGTGTTGCCGGTTTCGCCTGGGCACAGGGATAACCGATTTGCAACCCGATTGCGCGTATTGTTAACTCGATTCGGCACGGGATGGTTCCCGCGCCGCCGCAATGGATTGTAGCTGACCGGTGCGCACAGCGTCAATAATTTTTGACTTACGATGGGCGCAAAATAACGAAAAGCTGGAAAGACCGGGTAAGTTTGCGAAAGTGACTGTTTGCTGCGAGAATAACAGGCGAATAGGGCAAATAAATAAACGCCGCATGGATATTGGGTAGTAGAAATTGGGTATGCCGCATAACACAGATGACCTGCTGCAACGCTTGGAAAAGATTGAGCAGCGCTTACACGAAAACACCTTGCTTTTGCAAAGGCTGGATGCGCGCCTGCAACAAGAGGTAATGTTCATTCAGAAAAATCAGGCCACGCAAGGCGAAATAATCGACAGAGTCGATCGAATCATCCGCCGCAGCCGCTGGTGGCGGCGCTTTTGGGTCATCCTCGTCTGGCTCTTGTTGATTGGCGCCGTCATCGGCGCAATCTCCTATTGGATCGGCTGGGACGCGATCTTGTCGTACCTGGTTTGAGGCGGATGTTTTAAGGAATCACATGAATTTTAAAGATCAACTGTTCAATGTCATGCAACAGATTACGCGCGCTATCGGCGCGGGTTGGCAACAATTACTCTGCTGGTTGGCCAACACGCGCCGCCGCATCTTTCGCAAGCGACTGGCCGACTACGCCGTGCTGGTGCTGGATCGAGAAATCGATGAGCGACCCCCGGCCACACCTTGGTGGTACAGCTATCTGCCCGGCTATAAAGCGCCCGTCACGCTCGAAAGCATCAGC
>JBBRVA010001030.1:0-2692 GCA_038247295.1 Caldilineales bacterium
CCAGGCGATCTACTTCTTGCCAGCCATCAGCACCAGGCGTGTAAATGGCGAGCACGTGGTTCTGTTCGGGATTAAAGCGCTGCAGACCCACGGTATGCGCTAACCAAAGCGGTTGGCCGCCATCGCCGGTGTCTAGTTTAAAGGCATAGACGCCCTCCAAGCCGATCGTGATCGCCTCTGTGTTGCTGATGCCCAGGCTAGCCGCCAATACGGCGGCAACTACGGCCGCTTGCGGATCGATGCTCTGTGCGCTGCCTTCCGCGACATAGGCGGCGCTTTCGGTGTAGAGCGTTTCATCCGGTGCCAATGCGGCTGCCTCTTTTAGGTCGTCTCCTGATGCCGGCGAAGCGGCATCTTTGAGATAATTGGCCCAGCCACGTAAGAAATAGGCCGCGGCCAGATCGGGTTGGGCTTGCAAGGCCGGCGTCACGCTGCTGATGATCCAGTCTGCCAGTACGGCTTCCTGACCTTCGGCGACCGTACCGAGGAGCAAGGGCGAATCGGGGCGGAACAGATCGTCGACCGTGTAATCGCGCAGCAGATCGACGGCGCCGGCAAAGTCGCCGTAGAAGACATGGCTCAGCAGCGGGAACTGGTCATATTCGCTGCCAATCGCATCACGTTTGGCTTCGGCGTTAAGGCGAATAAAAAGGGTATTCCAGGTGAAGATAGGCTCATCTGTCGGCGCAACGGTGGATGCATGCAGGGTGGCCAGGGCATCTTGCCACAACCCCGCCTGCGCCAATGTGATCAATTGGTCGTTGCGTTCTTGCAAGTCGGCTGGAGCCGTCGCGGGCAGGGGTTCCAGGCTGACGGGCACGATTTGCGTCCCATCCCAACGCAGCAGATTGTACTGTACGAAACGTACACCACAAGCATAGCAGAAGACATAGGGATCGCTAGCGTCGAGGAGCACTTCTTGGACGCCATCGTCATTTAAATCTTGCAGACGACCGGCGCCAGGGCTAGCACTGAAGGCGTTGACTTCCGGGTGAAGCGTGACGCCATCGAAACGAAAGAGACCATAGACGCCACTGTGGGCGCCAACGCCGCCTTCGACTTGAATCCAGATGTTCTCTGGCTCGACCTGCACTTGCGTCACCGAGCCATCGCCCAGATAATCGGGGGCCGGTACATCGCTGCTGGCTTCAGTGGTGGCGCTCAAGGGCTGGCGCACCACCTCTTGCCAACCATCGCCTTGGCGCGTATAAATGACCAACAGATGATCTTGTTCGGGGTCAAAGCTGCGCATGCCAATCGTGTAGGCCAGCCAATAAACCGGGCTGTTTTCTGCACCCGTTAACTTCAAAACCTGGACGCCTTCGATGCCCATTGCTCCTGTGCCTGTTATCTCTGTCGCTGTGGCCGTGATGCCCAGGCTGGCGGCCACTGTCGCGGCAATTTGGGTAACGGCATCTTCATCGCTGATCGGCACATCGCTCACCGAGTCGGCACTGGCCGCATTTGTCGCTGTGGTTGCTGTGGTGGCTGTAAGCGCAACGGTTGCGGTGGCCGCGGGAACCGGAGTTGCTGTTGCGGGTACCGAAGTGGCCGTGGCTGCAACCTTTGCAATCGCCGTGGGCGTTGTGGGTGTGGCGCTATTCGCGTTACACGCGCTCACCCACAAAAGAGCCGCGCTCAGACAGAACAAGGACACAAAATTTCTCTTCATCGAAAATCTCCATAGCATGGGTTGGACTGGATGTACAATCAGCCATGTGCTGACTACGGGTTTTAAGGATTACCTTTTAATTCCTTAATTCTAACCGCAAGGGTCCACCTGAACGAAAATTGGCATAAGCATAGGCGCTTACGTTTTGTAACTCTATCTAACTCTATCTAATGTAATGTCAACGCTGATGCTGATGTTTCACCTGATTGACAAGGCGATCAACCACTGCGCCATATAGTATGTACTCAATATGACCCAACTGGCCATTTTGAACGGCTTACGAAAGTGATCAAGCGCCAGCGTCGAATCGGAAATGATAAAGAGCAGCGCGCCCATCAACGCCAACTGCGCGCCGGTTTGTTCCGTTTGCTGCCACTGTTCGGCTGCCTGCCAACCCATGATTAGGATGGCCGCCATATAGACCCCGACGGGAATCTGCATCGAGCCAACAGGCGGCCAAAGCAGACGCAGCATCAGCGCACCGTAGAGCAAAAAAGGAACTAGCAAAAATGGCGTAAACTGAAATCCGCTCCGGCTTGTGAACGCGCCAATGTAACAAAGGTGCGCAATCAGAAAGCTCACCAACCCGGCGATAAAGCGATCGTTTGGCAGCATGAGAAAAACATCACCGGCCAGCGAGAAGAGCAGCCCAACGAGGATGGCGCTTTGGTAAAAAGGGGAAACGGGTCGGGAAATCTGCCCCGCCATCAGGATGATCAGTGTGGTAGTCAGCGGTTTGAAAAGATAGACCGCCCAGCGCGGCCCCCAATATTCAGCGACGATATGAAATAGACCGGTTGCCAAGGCAAACCAAGTGAGGATTGGGGTTAGCATATGAAAGGTCAGATTTGTAAACACGGATAGGGGAACACGGATAAAACTTCAAGCATCTGTGTTTCCTCTATCCGTGTTTACAAAAGCACTTTTACGGACAAGGACCACTGTTGGCCGGATAGAGGGTCACCGGAATTACCGTCTGATCAATCAGCCCAAAGCCGGCGGCGTCGCCTTCGTAGGCGC
>JBBRVA010001031.1:0-2688 GCA_038247295.1 Caldilineales bacterium
CAAGCGACAATCATGCAGGGTGAATTGATCATTCGCCATTCGGCGTGAAATACAGAGCAAGCGCGGATAGCCAGCCACGCAGCGGCGATCACTTACATCTAAATCGAGGAAATTCTATGCAGCGGCAGATGCAGTATACAAATGAAAATCTCCTGGTTCGGCCCACCGCTACGCCAGGCGATGCCGACCTGGTGCTCAATATTACACCCGAGCAGGCGGGGTGGGATTATATCTCCTTCCAGGTGCGACGGCTGGCAGAGGGTCAAAATTGGTCGTTTAGCAGCGGTGAAAACGAATTGGCGATTATCAACTTGAATGGACGTTACACCGTGCGCTCTAATCGGGGGGAATGGATAGGCATCGGCAGGCGCACAAACGTCTTTACCAGTGCAGCGCACGCCCTCTATCTGCCCCGCCATACCGATTTTACCGTCACCGCCGAGGTTGCCGGCGAGTTTGTGGTAACTTGGGTGCCCACCGATGAAGACCATGACCCGTGGCTGATCAAGCCTGAGGATGTGCCAATCTCAATTCGTGGCGGCGACAATGCCAGCCGCCAAATCAATGACTTGTTGCCACCAGGATCACCAGTACATCGCCTGGTATTGGTCGAAGTTTATACACCCAGCGGCAACTGGAGCAGTTATCCTGGCCACAAACATGATGTGCACATCGTAGATGCCCAAGGCCGATTGATCGAAGCCGACTTGGAAGAGGTCTATTTTTACAAGATTGATCGGCCAGAAGGGTATGCCTACCAACGGGTCTACACCGATGAACATTCCCCTTTGCAGCAAGCCGGCTATCCAATTGACGCATTAGTGCGCGCCGAAGATAATTGTGCCGTCCTCGTGCCAGAGGGCTACCATCCTGTGGTCAGCGCGCCTGGGTATACGACCTATTATCTAAACGTGCTGGCCGGCAGTGCACAAAGCCTAGCAAATCAGGATGATCCCCGTTATAAGTGGGTCAAGGAAAGTTACACAGGTGTTGATCCGCGCCTTCCCTTATATACGCACTCCTCTAAAGAGCCGATTGGAAAGCCCGTCATGATTACGCGAAGAAATTTCTCTAGTTTTAATGCCAACGAAGCGCTCAAAAAATTAAGCGTTGAGCAATTGCTACGCTGGGCGATTGATTTCGATCCTATAATGCCTACATCATTTTTCCAGCAACGAATGCAGCGTCTGAATCAATTTGACCTGATTGGTTCTGAACGTGCCAAAGAGCTACTGATCGACGCCTTTTGCGAAGAAGCCATTCAACGTCATCCAGGGCTAAAAATCTGGAAAGCAGCACCCTTACAGAGCTATGATTTAGGCGAAGCAGTAGATTATTTGGTGGCGCCAAACAAAGCCTATCTGGATGCACCACTATTATGCGTAGTTGAGGCGAAGAAAGATGATTTTGAACAAGGACTGGCACAGTGTCTGGTCGAGATGCAAGCCTGCCAATGGAATAATGTTCAGACAGGTAAAGCAATCGATGTTTATGGGATTGTCAGTAGTGGAGAAGTTTGGAAGTTTTATAAATTGAGCGCCAATGCCCAGGTGTTTGAAAGCTTGCCCTATTCGATTAGCACTAGTACTGAGATATTGGGTATTCTAGATTATGTGTTTGCTCAATGCGAAGAAAACATATAAGTAAGATGAGTAAATCGCTACGCTAAAATTAGAACCAAACATTACATAGTACATGCTGAAGGCAATAATCATGACAGAGACAACATCTCGCACCTACGATTCCCTGCATATGGGCCGTTCATCGATTGATCTTTATAGCAACGATGTGGGCGCACCCTTTGAACAGATCACCAGCTTCGCCGCTTATGTAGGCGGTTCGCCCACTAATATCAGCGTGGGCGGGCGTCGATTGGGTCTAAAAACGGCAATTGTCACCGGTGTGGGCTACGACCCAGTCGGCGATTTTATCCTTCATTTTCTCAATAACGAAGGCGTTGACACCCAATATACGGTGCGCAAAGAAGGCAAACGCAGCAGCGCCGTGTTGTTGGGCATCGAGCCGCCCGATAAATTCCCACTGGTCTATTACCGCGACAATTGTGCCGATATCGAGTTGACGATTGATGATGTATTAGCCGCACCGGTGGCGAATAGCAAAGTCTTCCAGTTTGCCGGCACCAATTTGAGCAAGGAGCCCAGTCGCAGTGCGACGATGTTTGGCGCGCAACTGGCCAAGCAGGCTGGCACAGAAGTGGTCTTCGATGTCGACTTTCGCCCCAACCAATGGCACGATCCGCGCGCCTTTGGTGTAGTCGTGCGTTCGGTGCTGCCCCTGGTCGACATTGTGATCGGCACCGAAGACGAGATCAACGCTTCGGTATTAGTCGATGCCGGCCAGATGCAGTTAACCCATTCGCAGATATCGGACACAAAAGTGGCAGGCGACAGCGAGCAGGCGATCAAAACGTTGCTAACGCTTGGCCCCAAAGCGGTCGTAGAAAAAGTGGGATCGCACGGTGCACGCGTCCATTTGGCCACGGGTGAAGTGATCGAAGCACCCGGCTTCCCAGTCGAAATTTATAACATTCTGGGCGCGGGCGATGCCTTCGGTGCTGGCTTTCTCTATGGCCACATCAACGGTTGGGGCTGGTACAAATCGGCTCGGCTGGGCAATGCATGCGGTGCGATTGTCGTCACCAAACACGGCTGCGCCAACTTTATGCCC
>JBBRVA010001032.1:0-2684 GCA_038247295.1 Caldilineales bacterium
AAGTACCAAGCACTTAACTCCTCCAAGGATTCGTAAGCTGAATTGTAAGATAAGTCGATAAAATGTAAGCTTTTAATTGTAATTAGTATGATATAATGCAATTAGGTAATTAAACTTTAAGTTGATCGACAAAACCATGTAATGAATCCAGCCGTAGCCCCCGATCATGCTCGATGACGAGTGGGGCGCCAACCAGGCGGAGGGTGCGGACGGTGATGGACCGCAACGCCGGGTCGGGCCAGCGCTTATCGGGCATTTTTTATGATCAGGTGCGTCGCACTGTCCAGTGCGATGCAACGCGCAGATGATAACGATGATAACCAACGATAGAATGGGTGAACAAGCAGCGTAGGATTGTACAATGCTTGCTTCTTTCTGACACAAATATTATACTGCTGATAGCAATGAACTGTATTTGGCAAAGGAAAGAGAATGATATGCAAGATGAAATTAAAGTACTGGACCTAACAGCAACGGAAAACTCGACGGAATCGGTTGCCATCGTCTACTTTAAACAGTTGGCAGGAACTGTCCATATCTATCGTGATGGGACGGTGATGCTTTCATCACCGGCAGGGACGACGATGACTTCATTCCGTCAGCCGGACGCACCCTTACGGCGAAAAACTGAGTTCTTGCATATTTTAACGCAACTCGGCGCTACCCAACAGGAACTGAGCGCCGCGGCGGAAATGATTGGTGACCAAGAGCAGCACTTACAGACATTACCCTTTGCCGTTGCCGTTGAGCAGGTGGCCACCGCCTCCCATCGACACTTTCAGGATTGGTGCCAACAACAAGAAATTGATGAACCGGAATTGGACGAAGGGGCGTTGGCACAACTGATCGATGATGCACTGACCGAGGTGCGCAGGCGATGATCAAAGCGGTCAACGACACCAATGTCTGGGTGGCGGGTATCCATTGGAACAAAGGTGCCGGTGCTCTGATTCGGCAACGCTGGGTGGCGGGTGAGTTTCAACATTTGACTTCAGGTGAAATTCTTTACGAAATTATCCGTGTCTTACGCGAGGTATTTCATTATCCTGACGAACTACTTTATCAATGGTTCTGGTTAATTGTTACCGGTTCCACCTACGTGATGCCCAAAACTATTGTCCATGTGGTTAAAGACGATCCAGACGACAACAAGTTATTGGCTTGCGCGATTGATGGCGGGGCTGATTATCTAGTAACCGAAGACAAGGATCTACACCGAATTGGTACGTATCGTCATGTGCAGACAGTCAATAAACAGCAATTTTTGAAAGTTTTGGACAGTTTAGCGGGTCAGCCAAGTCCAAACTAGTCGGCGAAAACATCAAAGTCGGCGAATCGTTTTGGCTTATGGGTGACAAATATTTTATAGGCTAAATTTTTCAGTAAAACGTAATCCAGCCAACAAAATCAATGATTCAACCATTGAATCGTAAGCAAAACGGGTGAATTTGTCAGCAAAACCGACCAGAAATCATGGTATGCTTGTAACGAAGCAGAAAATCGTAAGTGAATCGACCATCAACAGACTATCTATTTTTTTCTCTGTAAGCGTAGCGACGATCTCTGTGACTTCTCTGTGTGCTCTGTGTCACTGTTTTTATCGCAAACCTGTTTTACCGTGGATTATGCCAACTGCTTAAAACGTACCAACAACCTTACCCAAAGACCAGCGTAGCGGTCTACCAGACTCAGAACGGCGGAGCACGCCCCCATGTGCGGTATAGCGGGCATTCTTGTCCGACCCAATAGCTCGCTGCCCGACTTGCGCGAGCGCTTAACCGCCATGGCCGTGGCGATGCACCACCGTGGCCCCGACGATCAGGGCATTTGTATCGACCCCAGCGGCCAGGTGGGGCTGGCCAACCGCCGCCTGGCGATTCGTGACTTGTCGCCCGCTGGCCACATGCCAATGGGTACCGACGACGGCACCATCTGGATCACCTACAACGGTGAGGTCTACAATGCAGCGGAATTACGCACGGAACTGGAAGGCCAGGGTGATTATTTTCATTCGCAGAGTGACACCGAAGTTATTCTGCACGGCTATCGAGCCTGGGGCCAAGCGGTGGTGACGCGACTGCGCGGGATGTTTGCCTTTGCAATTTTGGACTTGCGCCCTGGCCACCAACATTTATTTCTGGCGCGTGACCACATGGGGATCAAACCCCTTTACTATACGCAGACCGCAGCGGGTTTTATTTTTGGCTCGGAACTCAAAACGCTGTTGGCTTCGGGGTTGGTCGGGCGCGAGATCAACCCGGCCGGGTTGGTCGGGTATCTGCTGATGGGCAGTGTGCCCAACCCGTTGACGATTTACCGCGGCGTGCATGGCATGCCGCCGGCCAGCACCTTAACAATCCAATTAGAACGCACCCACCTCGCCTGCCCGCAAGTGTACTGGCAGTTGCCGACCGACACGGTGGCGCCCCACAGCTATGCCGACGCCGTTGAAGAGGTGCGGGCGCGACTAAGTGATGCGGTGCGCACACAGATGGTGAGCGATGCGCCGCTGGGCGCCTTTCTCAGCGGTGGGCTCGATTCGAGCAGTGTAGTGGCCTTGATGCGCGAGGCCAGCCGCGGCCCAATTCGCACCTGCTCGATGATCTTTGAAGAAGCGGAGTACTCGGAAGCGCGTTATGCACGGGCGATGGCTGAGCATGTCGAAGCCGAGCATTATGAACGCG
>JBBRVA010001033.1:0-2676 GCA_038247295.1 Caldilineales bacterium
TAGCGCTTGACATTGTCGGCCACTTCCTGGGGCGTGTTGCCATCGGCATGCGTATAGACGTGGGCCGCCTCGCGCGTTTTGCCGCCCAGCAACTGGTAGACCGGCATGTTGGCCTGTTTGCCCTGGATATCCCATAAGGCCTGGTCCACGCCCGAGACGGCATTGTTCAAGACCGGGCCGTTGCGCCAATAGCCGTGCAGCATCGCCATCTGCCAGATTTCCTCAATACGCGTCACATCGCGGCCGAGGAGAAAAGGCTTGAGATGTTTTTCCAGCGCCGTGACCACGGCATGAAACTTGGTCGTAAAACTGGCGCACCCCAAGCCATACAGACCCGGCTCGGAGGTCAGCACCTTGACAATCACAAGGCGCGCATAACTGTAGGGTTGGGTCGTAATCACTTGGATATCGCGAATGGTGACAGGTTTGGTCATGGTAATCCGCTTTCTAGCTGCTTGGGCTGGGAGGAGGGTCGTTGCGCAAATGGTAGGCCAGCAAAGACCAGACCATTGCCAACTCTATCACCGGATTTCCCACTTTGTCAAACCCCCAAAAAATAGTGATTTTATTTTCGCCGCCCTGGCTTCGGGAGGCGGCACCGCTCCTGCCCGCACATTTGTTGTCGCTGGATAAACTCAGTATAATTGCACCAGGAGGAACCAATTATGCCGTCACCTTTTCCTGGAATGAATCCCTATTTCGAAGCGCCTGACATTTGGGAAGATTTTCATCAGAATCTTGCTACAGAAATTCAATCCCAACTTATTCCCAAATTGCGGCCTAAGTATTATGCTGCGCTCGTGCCACGGGTTACCTATGAAGAAGTGCTGATTCAGGAAGAGCCACATGATGCAAAGCCCGATGTGGGCGTGTGGCTTCGGACACCATTGAGTGAGTTTGCTCAAGCGCCCGTTGCTGTATTGCCACCACCGCCCCTCATTGAAACGATAGCCGAAGAAGTGCCACTTAAGTTATGGACGGTCGAGATTCGACAGGCTGGGCTGGGGACGCTGATCACTTCGCTTGAGATTCTTTCGCCGGTGAACAAACGCGCAAAACATCAAGCCTATCTCGCTCACCAACGTAAGCGCACGGCTCTCATGCGCGCCGGCGTCAATTTGTTGGAGATCGATTTGCTGCGCACGGGGCACCGTTGGTCACTGCCCGATAAAGAACTGCCCGACGCGCCCTACTTTGTCTTCCTGTGGCGGGTGTTAAGCCCGAAACGATTGGGCATCTGGCCACTGGAGCTACGCGAACCGATTCCCTTATTACCGGTTCCCCTGCGCGAACCGGATGCTGACGTCCCACTCGATCTGACGCTGGCGATTCAAACCATCTACGACCGCGCCGGCTACGACATGCGGATTGACTATCGCCAACCGCCGCCTAAGCCCACATTTTCCGAAACTGATATGCAGTGGATCAAGGAAATCGTTGCTACTGCCCTGTAGATGATAGCCTCATGCCCTCACTCGGCTTGTATGAAAGTAACATGAAGCTTCAACTACTTGGCTCACCCACCATTCGTTTATCAAATGGCCTGCCCCCCACCTTCAAAACGGCAAAGGCGGAAGGGATCTTTTATTACCTGGCCGCCACCCAGAGAACAAACTCGCGTGCGACATTGGCCACCCTGTTTTGGGGGGATATGCCAGAATCCAAGGCGCGCGTGAATTTGAGCAAAGCGCTCTCGGCGTTGCGCGAACAGGTGGGTGAGTATGTCACGATTGCCACACAGACCGTGACCTTCAATGCAACATTGCCCTATCAGCTTGACGTAGAAACCTTTCTCACCGCGCCAACAACGCCGACAGCGGAAGCATCGTTAGAAAAGTTACAGGCGCAGGTCGATCTATACCGCGGTGATTTTCTGGACGGCTTTTACGTGCGCAATGCGCCAGAATTTGAACAGTGGCAACAGGTGGAACGAGAGCGATTACGGACCGCGGCTGCGCAGCGCATTTCCACCCTGGCCACGCGCTACCAGCAAAACAACGATTTTGTCAACGCCATCAGCACATTGCGCCGCCTTTTGGTGCTTGAACCCTGGCGCGAAGAGGCGCACCATCAACTCATGAATCTGCTGGCGCATAACGGTGAACCCCAGGCTGCATTGCGCCAGTACGAACTGTGTCGTTTAGCGTTGGCCGATGAATTGGATGTAGAACCAGGTGCGGAAATCACGCGCCTCTATGCCAAACTGCGGGCCAACGGCAAGGCAGCAGGAACGCGGGAAAGCCCTGCTGCCTTGCCAGTTGTTCCGGCCGCGGCCCAGGTTTCACACCAACCGGCAAAACCGCCCCACCAATTACCGCATCCATCCACCGCATTTGTGGGGCGCGAGGTGGAGATCAAAACACTGGTCGCACGCCTGCAAGATCCAGCCTGTCGGCTTTTGACCTTGATCGGGCCAGGTGGCATTGGTAAAACTCGGCTGGCACTGGAAGTCGCCCGCACCTTTGTGGATCCAGCCTTCGCGGCCCTGTTTCCGGAAGGCATCTTCTTTGTGGGGCTGATGCCGGTGGACACCGCCGCCGGCATGATTGCCGCACTAGCGGAGGCCATCGGCTTTACGTTTTATACCAATACACCGCCTCAGCAGCAGCTTTTTAACTACCTGGCAAACCGCAAGCTCTTGCTGATTCTCGACAATTTTGAACACCTAGCCCAGGA
>JBBRVA010001034.1:0-2669 GCA_038247295.1 Caldilineales bacterium
TAATATAATAAGCCAAGGCAAAGTAGGATGAGATAAGTGAATACGGAGAGCGTTTATCATGGAAATCGAACAAATCATCTCAGTCAATGCTGATAGTATGAGCGGCGCGCCTGTCTTTGCCCACCCGCATTCCGGGAATGGGCCGGGATCACTCGTGGATTAGCGAGTTCGTGTGGCCCATTCTCGGAATGCTTGCACCCACCAAACTGGTACATTTATTTCTTCGGAACAGCCTTACAAACAATGTGATCGCATGACGCGGCGCAAATAGGTGCGCGCGGTCAGCCTAGAGACAACGCTCGCGGTACACGCAGTTGTGCATCGCTATAAATTTGGCCCCATGACAATTAAGATATCATCTGGTCGCACAATTTCAGTCGGCTCGGGCGTGTAGAGGAATTTACCGTCGCGGCGAATGGCAATGACAAGCTGCGCGAGGGTGCGCCGGACATCCTCGGTGGTTTTGCCGATCAGCGCTGGATAATCCACCGCCTTCAGATCGCCAAAACGCATTTGCTCGGTACTTTGATAGAGCATCTGATCCCAAAGCTCCGCCATTTCATGATCAAGCATCTGTGACGCGACACTAAAGCCGCCGATCATGTTCGGCGAAATCACCCGATCGGCGCCGGCCAGATAGAGCGTGTGCATATTGAGTTCATCACGCGCGCTGGCGACGATGCGCAATTTGGCATTGCCCAGGCGCCGCGCCATATCGCGGGCACTGAGAATAATTGTGGTGTTGTCGCGGTCATCATCCATCGCCGCGACGACCCCATAGGCCCGATTCACCCCTGCCGCCCGTAACTGTTGCTCATCGGTCGGATCTTCCAGCATATACAAGATGCCGGTCTCCTCCGCCAGCTCTTGCACGGTTTTGCGTTCCTCAACACTCAAATCAACCTCGTCCAGCGTGGCATAGTGGCGCTGGCGTTTCTCCACATAGGGCGCATGCAACCAAAGCATGGTGCGCTTTAGCTTGGCTTCGTCCGCCTCGATAATGACAAAGGGCACGCTACGGCGTCTAAATTCACCAGCCGTTCGGTTGGCCAGAATGCCGCCGCCGCAGACAATAACATGATTGGATAAGGCTGAGATTTTTTTCATCCGATTTTCCAAGCGCTTTAACGCCATTTTGGCATTGTGGCCTTCAAAAACGATCGCCGCAGCCGTTGAGAGTGCGTAACCAGCCAACCCGATCGCAAAGAGGGTAAAGAAGATAGCAAAGACGCGCCCTGCTGCCGTTTGGGGTGCGAGATCGCCATAGCCAACGGTTGTAATGGTGATGATGGTGGCGTAGAGCGCGTCAAGCAACGTCCAACTTTCCAGCCGCGCATAGCCAAGCGTGCCAATCGCGATCAGCAGCAGAAACGGCGCAATCAGCGGCAACAGGCTGGATCGACGCACCTGCTGGACGCTTTGACTCAATGAGGTGATCGTAGCAATAAGCCAAGTTAACATGCCGCGAGTGTACCAGACCTCGCTATGTTGTTGCAAGCAGCTATGCGCGTATCGAAGAACTTCCGCACGACAGGCCAGAATCCCCGTAATCGGCGCGGGGATGGCCAAGCTGTTTCATTGCGTAACCTTTGGTGCTAGTTATAACGTGCAAGCACGAAGCAGGTGGTTTTGCGCCCACATCATCCAGTGTGAGCCATAACCGCTGCGAAGTGCTTGCACGTTTGGTAAGGTTGGGCCTAGCTTGCTATCTGTAATACAGAGTGGACATGTAACGTGCAGTGAGTGCACTGCCTTCAAAAGCCGCGCGCACTTGTTCTGCCCGCAGCGGCCCGCCATGACCGACATAGAAGGTGTGCAGCGGTTGGGCCAGCAGAAAAGCCAGGCTGCTCTGAATCTGCGTCATATCTTCGGCAAAGTAGTGATAGGTTGGTTTGGTGGACAATAGATTGCCGCCCAGATAGCCCCCCATCAACAACCTCCCCGACATTTTGGCGCGCTGGCAAAAGCGCGCCGCCGAAGCCGACCGCCAACGCAGCGAGCAATCCTTTTTGGTGCCCAAGGCGGAGATTGCCGGGAACGACTACGACCTGAGCATCAACCGCTACAAGCAGATTGTCTACGCAGAAATGCAATACGCTGCGCCGCTGCTGATCTTGGATGAATTGGCGCAGTTGGAAGCGGAGATTCAGGAAGGCATGGCGGAGTTGCGGGGGATGTTGGCGTGATGGGTTACGGGTATCGTTCAACCGCCGTTCAACCGATGTACGCCCAAACACCGATTGAAATCGGCGTTTGATACAGCAAACAGGCTAAAGCCCGGTTCCAATACCGGCCACCCAACCTGCTTCGGTTGCCTTTTAGGCGCGGTTTCCTGTATCAGGCGGCGGTTTTAACCGATGCCGTTTAACCTCAGAAACAATACCCCAAAAAATAATCCCTCAAAAAACAATACCCTCAACCATACTTTCGTATCTATACGCCAATACCCCTTAGCCCCTATACTCCTTATGCACTGAGCAAGTGATGCAGAGCGTTAGGGACAAGAGGATGTCAAACATAGGTAACAAGAAAACTGAACCAGGCCAACCAATGGTCTACCAAATCAGGCTTGAAGGCCGCCTGGGCGACCAATGGACAGCGTGGTTCGATGGCCTGACCATCACGTGGGAAGCAAATGGCAATACGCTGTTAACCGGCCCGGTCGTCGA
>JBBRVA010001035.1:0-2663 GCA_038247295.1 Caldilineales bacterium
GATTTGAAGTTGCAAAGCTGGACCGGCAATCTGGATCGGCGCAAACGGGTGCGCGCCCGCGCCGAACGTATGGCCGCCGGCGAAGAGTCGATTGAACCACTCTTACATGTCCACAGCGAAGGCGCAGTCGAAATCATCGAGGCACGCCAGGCGGATGCAAACGCTTACATGCCAGCGCTCAACTTGCCCAATCGTGGTGCGCTACCCGGCCTGCCAGATTGGGCAATTGTCGAAACGCCAGCAATTGTCAACCGGATTGGCGTCCACCCGGTCAGCGTGCCTGCGCTGCCACCCGCCATCACGGAGATTTGCCGGCGTGAAGTGGCATTAGCTGCCCTCGTCATCGACGCTGCGGTTAGTGGTGATCGCAATTTGGCGCTACAAGCACTGCTTATGGACCCGATGATCAACGACATTGACCGTGCCAAGGCGATTCTGGACGATTTTTTGGTCTCGTTTGCAGAGTGGCTACCCCAGTTTTAGTTAAAGTCAAGTCATCTCAACCTAGCCGGCGTGTCCCCAATTTTTGGCACAATTAAAATTGGCTTCTGACAATAGCAAGTGCCCGCAGGCACTAAAATCCCAGTGCCTGCGGGCATTTGCTATTGCCAGCCGCGGGATTTATCCCCGCGGAAAAATCGCCAAAAATTTGGGACACCCATTTCACCCAGTCTGTTTGACGCAAAGCAGCGCGTCGGCTATACTCTATCTACTTGCTCCCCTACCCAGACCCCACCCGTGCCTGGTCAATTGAACTGTAGTTGAACATATTCTGGTCTGGTGATTGAGCACATTACGCAGCTATTATGTGATCAGCCAACGGCGGGATTAGGTCTTTTTGCCTAGCCTCGTTTCCTAATTCCCTATGTCCAATCTTTCGTTCAACCAGGAGGAAATTACCATGCACGGCCTGATGATGGATTATCAGCTCACATTAGATCGCATTGTCGAACGCGCCAACCGCTTCTATCCGCGCAAAGGCATCACCACTAAGCTACCCAATGGCACATTTCACCAATACACCTACGCCGATTTCTACAAACGAGTCAAGCGTCTGGCCAACGTGTTGGAAACGCTAGGCGTAGCGATTGGCGACCGCGTGGGTACGTTTGCCTTTAACAACTACCAGCATATGGAGCTCTATTTCGCCATTCCCGGCGCCGGCGCGGTTTGCCATACCCTGAATATACGCCTTGCGCCAGATCAATTGGCCTATATCATCAATCACGCCGAAGACAAGGTAGTTTTTATTGATGAGCCGCTGTTGCCCTTGTTCGAAAAAGTTGCGGACCAAGTACAGGGCGTCGAGCATTTTGTCGTCTTTAACGCTGCGCCCGGCGTCACCTCTAAATTACCTAATTTGCTGATCTACGAAGAACTCATGGCCGCCGCGGCCGAAGAATACACTTGGCGCAGCACCGATGAACGAATGGCGATGGGTCTCTGCTATACCAGCGGCACCACGGGCAACCCAAAAGGCGCGCTCTACAGCCACCGTTCGATGTATTTGCACACCGTCGGCGAAAGCCAGGCCAGCGCGCTTGGCATCACCGAAGCTGATGTCGTGCTGCCCGTCGTCCCTCAATTCCACGCCATGGCCTGGGGTTTGCCCTACGCCTGCGTGATGAACGGCGCGGATATGATTATGCCCGGACCCCATTTGCAGGGACCGCCGTTGGCCCAAATGATCGATGAGTATCGAGTCACGATTGCTGCCGGTGTACCCACAATTTGGACCGGACTCTACCACGAATTGAAGGCCAACCCGCGCGATATTTCATGCATCCGGGCGCTGGTTGTCGGTGGCGCGGCGATGCCGCGCTCATTGATCGAAGGCTACGAACGTGATCTCGGGGTTAACGTGTTGCACGCCTGGGGCATGACCGAACTGTCACCGCTGGGCACCGTCTCGCGCTTGAGCAGCCAACACCGTGATCTGCCTGATGCGCAGAAGTGGGATATCAAGGCGACCCAAGGTTACACGGTAGGCGGGGTCGAGATCCGCATTGTCAACGAAATGGGGGAGGAATTGCCTTGGGACGGTACGACCATGGGCGAGGTACAGGTGCGGGGTCCGTGGGTAATCAAAAGCTATTTTAAGGTGGAGCCTGCGCCAGAAAGTTTTACGGACGATGGCTGGTTCCGCACGGGTGATGTTGCGACGATTAGCCCAGACGGTTACATGAGTATTACCGACCGTACCAAGGATTTGATTAAGAGCGGCGGGGAATGGATCTCCAGCGTCGCGCTCGAAAATGCGCTGATGGCCTATCCCAAGGTGATGGAAGCGGCAGTGATCGCTGTCCCCGATGCGCGCTGGTCGGAACGGCCGCTGGCGGCGGTTGTGCTAGCGCCTGGCGTTGATGATGTCAGCGAAGCCGAGTTGATGGCACACCTGGCCACCCACTTTGCCAAATTCCAGTTACCCGACCGGATTGTCATCCTGCCCGCAATCCCTAAGACAAGCGTCGGCAAGTTTGACAAAAAGGTGATGCGCTATCAATATGCACAGGGACAGTTAGGGTAAAGATTTACGATTATGGCGACCAGGGTCGCACATTTACGATTTACGAAGTAGCCTTGTTAAAGTAAACAGTACAACAGATTCAGAAAACAGCAGATGTAGGAAGGGACGCATCTGTTGTTTTCTGAATCTGTCGTAC
>JBBRVA010001036.1:0-2648 GCA_038247295.1 Caldilineales bacterium
GATTGGCCTCATTGTTGGACGCGAATGGAGTTTTCCACCGGCCTTTATCGAAGAGGTAAACCGGCGCGACGCCGGGGTGGTGGCGGAATATGCCAAACTGGGCGGCACCCGCATGAACGCGCCGTGCGACTATGCGGTGCTGATCGACCGCATCAGCCACGAAGTGCCTTATTACCGCGCCTATCTGAAAAATGCGATGTTGCAAGGCGCATACATTGTCAACAACCCCTTTTGGTGGAGCGCCGATGATAAGTTTTTCGGCGCCAGCTTGATCACGGCTATGGGGTTGGCTTCGCCGCGAACGCTGGTGTTGCCCTCCAAAGAGTACGTTCCTGGCGTAGTCAGCGAAAGTTTGCGCAACCTCGTCTACCCACTCGATTGGCAGGCAATTGTCGAGTATGTGGGTCTGCCCGCCATTCTCAAGGATGCGTGGGGCGGTGGCTGGAAAAACGTCTATAAAGTGAACACGGTGGACGAACTGATTCGCGCCTACGACGAAACCGGCACGCTCTGCATGGTGCTGCAAGAGTTTATCCAGTGGGATCAATTTGTACGTTGCATCTGTATCGGGCAAGAAAACATTATGCCGATCCGCTACGACCCAGGCGAGCGCAAGTATCTGATTGACCACGCCTATATGACATCGAAGATTGGCGAGCGTGTGATCCATGATGCGCGCCTGATCAATCGCGCGATGGGCTACGACATGAACAGTATCGAGTTTGCGATCAAAGACGGCATCCCCTACGCGATCGACTTTATGAACGCGGCGCCGGACATGGATATTAACAGCCTGACGCCCCATTACTTCGAATGGGTGGTAAAGGCCATGGCAGACTTTTGCATCGAGATGGCGCATAACCCCAAGCCGCAACGCGCAGAGCAGCGTTGGGCGCGCTTTGTATAGGGGGCAGCGTAGAGCACTGGGTCAGACCTATCGGTTTGTAATGGGATTAACAAATTATTTCGGTAAACGTAGGTGCGGTTAAAAACCGCACAATGGTGGTCTACCCCAGATCGTGCGGTTAAAAACCGCACCTACGACATGACCGGATTATTTGGTTAAAATCCATAAGGCATGGGGAGTTTTCAGAACGCCAGGCACATAAGCGACTGAAGCCGGGAAAATATGAATTATGTATGAAGCCTTCATTTTCATTCTGGGCGTGATCGTTGGCCAGATTGTGATTCGGCTTTGGAATGGCGCCACGAATCGGTGGAAAAAGGTAACGACAACCGTGCAAGATCGGAACAAGAAAACCCTGACGGGCTTTGCCCACTTTTTGCGCGAAGTACGCCGGGCCTTTGTCCATTTTGTGCTGATTGCCCTGCTCATTTTCGTTATCGCGATCTTTAGCGGTTACATTTCGTTTATCCCTTAAGCCATGTCCAACGATTTTTAAAATCGTTGGACAGAAAATTGTTGTCAAAGGATAGTTGATGTCTACCAAAACGATACCACTGACCGCACGCGTCGCCTGCGCGGGTTGAGCCTCCAAGCTCCCACCGGGTGCGCTGTCGCAGGTCGTGCGACAATTGGCCGGGTTGTTCCCGGCAACTGAAAATCCTGCCGTGTTGGTAGGCTTGGGTGAACCGGATGATGCCGCCGTCTACCAGTTAGACGATACGCGCGCCCTGATCAAAACCACCGATTTCTTCACCCCCATCGTCGATGATCCGTGGACCTACGGTGCGATCGCGGCGGCCAACGCGATGAGCGATGTCTATGCGATGGGCGGCGAGGTGATTCTTTGTCTGAATATTGCCGGCTTTCCCGAAGATTTGGACGCGGCGACGATTGCGCAAATTTTGGCCGGTGGCGCCACCAAGGTGCGCGAAGCAGGTGGCGTCATTGTTGGCGGCCATACGGTCACCAATCCAGAACCGTTTTATGGCCTCAGCGTCACCGGTTTGATCCACCCGGACCACATCATGCGCAAAGGCGGCGCACGTCCCGGCGATCAGCTCTTTTTAACCAAACCACTGGGCAGCGGCATTATTACAACGGCCGCCAAGTTGACTGGCGCGGGCGAAAGTCGCACCCACCGGCTGGCGCGCCGAGCACAGGGCAAACCCGATTTAGATGTACGCCATCTAGATGCAGCGATTGCCTCGATGGCAAAGTTAAACCGCGCCGCCGCGCGCGCAGCTCAGGTTGCCAACGTGCGTGCGGCAACCGACATTACCGGCTTTGGTCTGCTCGGCCACAGTAGCGAAATGGCGGTTGCCAGTGGGCAGGCAGCGGGCGCAGGGTTACGAATTCGGGCGGCAGATGTTCCCAGCCTGCCTGGTGTGTGGGAATATATCGCAGCGGGCTATCTAACGCGCGGCAGCACGCGCAACCCTGACCATTTCGGCGGCCATGTACGTTTTGCCACATCGGTAACGCCGGCTCAACGCACACTACTCTGGGAAGCAGAAACCAGCGGTGGTTTGCTGCTGGCTGTGCCAGCCGTTGGCGTCGAAGTATTCCAAACGGCGTGTAACGCGGCCGGTCAAGAGTGCTGGGAAATCGGCGAGGTAGTGGTGGGTGAAGGGGTGGCAGTCGTATAATTCAGGGACACAGCGCGAGACGAGATCGGTATGACAAACCGGTCTCGTCTCGCTTTTCGAACCTTATCCTAAAGCATCGAACTCAATCTAATTGC
>JBBRVA010001037.1:0-2639 GCA_038247295.1 Caldilineales bacterium
ACTTCGCCCAATATCGTCGCCGCCGCCACGCGCACACGCAAGTCAATTTTGGGATCGCCGATCAGACGCAAGAGATAGGCGGGCGTCTGCAAGTCCCGGCGCAGCCACAACGCCAGGATGCAAGATTCACGCCACCACTCCCTTTGCGCCAACCTGGGCAACTCGACCGCGCACTGCGCCCAATCGGCCAGATAGGCCGCCGCACCATACTCCTGGACCAACTGGTGGAGCAGCCGGTAGTGTTCCTGTTTATCCTCAGCCAACTTTTCGTCATCTTGGTTGGCCGTGCTGGCTACCAGCAAACCGCTCTTCTGCAAGGCGTGCTGGAGGGCGCCGGGTGTATCGTCGCGCTTGCCCCGCACCGCATCCAGTACATCCAGCAGGGTATCCTCGTCAATCTCTAGACTGCCATCGTTCTGCATGCGCCACGCCAACGCCTCCAGGCTGCGCATGGCCTGCTTGCGCAACGCCTTGGGCACTTGCACCATAATGCGGTCGGAGCGCACGAAGCGCTGCACCAATTCGCCGCGGTTGGCAGGCAATTCACCGTCATCGCTGGCGGCTGTCTCCTTAAACATAAAGAGAAACAAGGGCAACCTGGCCAGCGAATGCAGGCGGTCGTCGGCTTGCAGGCGTTCATAAAGCCTGCGCCCCCGATCGTCACCCAAGTGGCGGCGCAGATATTCGCGCACGTCGCTCTCGCCCGCTGCGTCGCCCCACCAGCGAATGCTATCGGCCAGCGGCTGCACTTCCCACAATTGCGTGTCAGCGGGCAGTTGGGCTTCCACCTGGATCTGATCAAAGTCCGCTGTGCGGCAAGTCAGGTGGACCGTATGTTTTTCAAACTCTTCAATGTGCCGATGCACCGCGCCCAGCCCTTGCTCGCGGAGGTCACGATTCAATTCGTTCAGCCCATCTAACAGCAGCACAAAATGGGCATCAGTCGCCTGTAACGTGGCCCGCACCGTCATGTCCGTCGCCAACGCAATGCCATGGCGACTCAAGGCGCGGCGCAGCATGGGCAGTAGGTCAGCTTCACCCTGGTAGTCAGCCAGGCGAGCAAAGATGGGTGCCACTAGCTGCGTGTCGTCGCCTTTGGCCGCGCGCTGCAGGCTGTCGTTGGCGGTTACCCAAGCCAACCGTTCCAGCGCCGTGCTCTTGCCGCTGCCCGGTTCACCCAAGATCACTGTGTGGGGCACGTCACGCACCGCTGCCAATAGCTCCTGGGCCAGTGGTTCCTGACGCGCAGGCTGATGGCGAAACTCCACCACGCGCATGGGGAGCGGCTTGGCATCCACCGGCAGGTAATCGTCCGCCCCTTGGTCCGGCGGCACCGCCGGGTCGAAAAGCGGCGCGTGGGCAGCTTCCGGCAGGTCAGCCCACCGCTGGTAGGTTGCCCGCAGCTTCACTAGATAGGCATAGAGTTCTGTCGGCTGCGGCAAGCGGATCATCTCGCCGCCGACTACGATGTATTGGTCGCGCAAGGCGACATTGTTGGCCGTAATCTGCTCGATCTGCTTGCGTTCTGCCGCCATAAAACATCCATCCGGTTTTTCAAAAATTGCTTGGCCCTCTGGGCCGATATGATCGGTGGCTCGACCCGCTCAGAGGCCATCAAAAACCGGGGGCTAAGCGGCAAGCGGGATCGTCTCAGTCGATGAGGTCATGTTGGGAAGCCAACGACAGAAAGAATTCCTCAAGTCGCCATCCAACGTCTTGGTGCGCACTTGGAGAACCAAGTAGGCACCGCGCTGGGTCCAAAAAGCGGTGATTCAGCTGCACCTTATGATCCGAACGGCGTAAAACCCACGAGCTTTAGTCGTGGGATATAAGCGTTCGACTGAGCTCACGCCGAAGTCCGTCCAACGCTACTGCGTTGGGATATTGATAATCCACGTTGCGAGATTTGACAACACGTTGCTTTGGTGGTACTATTATGTATATGGACACCAAGACAATACATATTAAAATCAAAGCGGACACGCGTAAGAAGTTGAGACTTCTTGCTGCGATGCTAGACAAAACCATGATGGACGTGATTGATCAACTTGTTCGTGAAGCCTTAGAGAAACAGCAGAATGCAGACCCAGAAAGCCTTTAAGTTTCGCCTGTATCCGAATAATAGCCAGCAGGCTGAACTCGCCAAACAATTCGGCACGGCGCGCTTTGTGTACAACCATTACCGCGCTGTGCGTGAAGGCTTCTACATTGATTGCGGTTCGGGCTTGACCTACAACGATTGCGCCAACGACTTGACCCAACAACTCAAGGTTGACTATCCCTGGTTGAAGGAAGCCGACAGTCAAGCCTTGCAGCAAGCCTTGAAAGACCTGGATCGGGCGTACGTCAACTTCTTTGAAGGCCGTGCCGACTACCCAAACTTCCACGGCAAGCACGACAAACAGAGTATCCGCTATCCGCAACGTTTCAAAGTCAACGATAGACGGGTCTACCTGCCCAAAGTGGGCTGGGTCAAAACCGTCTTCCATCGCCCCATTGATGGCCTGATGAAGAATTGCACCGTAACGAGAACCAAGTCCGGTCGCTACTTTGTCAGCATTCAAGTAGAGATGGAAGTACCAGACCCAACGCCAAAAGTTGAAGCCGTGGGCATTGACTTGGGATTGACCACCTTTGCC
>JBBRVA010001038.1:0-2637 GCA_038247295.1 Caldilineales bacterium
AAAAATTTGCAAAATCTATGTTATAATGGCCTCGAATGAGAATGGCCCCCACGGCTCATGCACCGCACAATCTGATGAACAATTTGTCCGTTGCCTATCATCCTGGCGACTAGGCTAGACTGAACAATTTTCTTTTCTTAGCCATTGATTATCATATTCATATGGAGAGTGGTGTATGGCATCTCGAATTGCAGATCGCTTACAAGCGGCGCGGCGGCGCCATTTTGTTGGCCGATGCTGTGCGCGATGCCTTACGCCACTTTACGCATACCAGTGAATTGCAAAGCAACCCGCTTTTACGCTCGCGCCTGGTAGTAGATCGAATGGGCAACGAAGCGCCCAACACCGAGCGTGTGATCGCGCTGCGTACGTTGCTCAAAGAATCCGCTGATGTGCTCAAAGGCTCACCGCGTCAGGCCAAACTTTATCGTGCCCTGCATCACACCTACTTTCAGCCCGCTGCCACCCAAGAGTTGGCCGCCGAAGTGCTGGATGTGCCCTTCAGCTCCTACCGGCGTCATCTCAAGGCCGGTGTGGATGAGGTGGTGGATTATCTGTGGAATCGCGAGCTGGGCGTTGAGCAGTAAATGGTAAGTAGTAATCAGTGATCCAGTGGGGTCACGAGACTATTTACCACTTACCAATTACCAATTACTCCCCCGTCCCTACCTCGCGTTGCCACAACCAGGCCGTCACAAACTCGATCCCCGAACGCAGGTGGCGGCGGTAGGTGCTGAAGGGCAAATCGAGCAACTCTGCCGCCTGTTCCTGTGTGAACGCCGGTTGGAAATAGGTATGATGCAGTACGCGGTAAAAGCTGGCCTGGCGCGGTGACGCTTGCAGTGGCGCGGCGGCTGCTTGTAAGAGTTGTTTTAAGCTGTTGCTGCGGTTCAGCGTATTGCCGTTAGGGCCGGCGTGTTGAACGACCAGGCGCGCTTTGAGCAGTGGATTCTGTTGCAGTGCATTGGGATTAGTAAAATCGTGCAGTGCAACGCGGACGGCGGCAGCAAATTCCTGTTCAGTCAAAATGGGTAGTGCCTCGGCTGCGCTGCTTTCCTGCTTTGGCGTCTCAATACCCAATTCGCGATCGGAAATGGTCGCCAGCCATGCCATCGGCGAGAGCGTGCGCCAATCGCGCCCCAAAACCCCGTAACGACGATCTGCCACCGTAAAATCCGCCGCCGGCAAACGTCGCAAATTTACATAGGCACAGACCGCGGCCCAAAATTCGGGATCGGCAAAGGGTAAAAAGGTGTAAACGAGCCCCGCCGTACTCATATAATGTTGCACCATCAACAAAAAGAGCCGACTTTGTGAGGGTGAGATAGCCTGATAGGTATCCTGCGCCATCCAAAAACGAAAGATCGTGGCCGTTTCGCCTGGGCGTAAAGGCGCCTGCTGCTGCAAATACGACCAAGCGGCTTGCACGGCGGGATCGAGCGACCGATCTCGCTCATCAATTTTGTCGAGCGCCACGATCATCAAGAAGCCTTGTGGACCACCGGTAGCGTGGCGTAGAACGTTGACACTGGCTGCTTGGCGCGTCAGCCAATGGGCCGCAATCTGTGTTGCATCTTCACCTTCATGCGTACGCACCATCTCTAGCAACACGGGTGGGTCTTGTGGCCGCAGCGCGTCGATGAAAACGCTGCCGCTGATCTGCCATTCCACATACGCACGCATAATTGAATGATCGCGGTGCAAAAACATGTAGTGCGAGACGATGCGCCGCTGCTCACTTTTGCCGCCACGCTGCATTCGTTCTAAATAGTAGGTGCGCACTCGGCTATGCAACGTAGCATACCACTCGGGGTTGCGCCAGCGCAGATCGGCCGTCAACGCTTCGCGCGCCAGATCGTGCGGAAAGATCCCATGGCGTTCGGCGTCGATAAAGGAAAGCCCACGCAACCACTCAAATAATTCGTTGGCGTTGTCAGTTTCGAGCACGGCCGCCAACATCGGTTCGGTGGTCAAGCGGACCAAAGCGCATATTTCTAGCGCGGCGCGATAGGCTGGACCAGGCGCTTTTTCGATAAAGTGACCTAGTACACTTGGGCGGAAATAACCATACTATTCTCTGGTGAATCAGTAGTGAATCAGTAGTGAATCAGTAGGACAGTGAGACAGTACAAACACTGTTCTACTGTCCTACTGATTCACTGTCTTACTTACGCCCAAGTGTACTAGTAATGTCTTAATCACGTCCGGTGCGTGCTCCGGTTGGAAGCGTACACCGGGCAATTGCGCATAGCCGTCCGCTACCAGCGACAGCGCCAAGGGATGGCCATGCGTAAAGTTCAGCACCGCTTCATGCTCGGTGGCCGGAATTTGACGACGCAACAGAAAGTCACGCGTTTCTTGCGAATTTAGATTGCGCAGCGGCAACATGCGCATCATCGTTTGCCAGCCGGGATCGATGCGCCAGGCGGGCGCTGGTGGATTGCGGCCGGCCATAACAACAAGGACATGGCTGGGCAACTGGGGCAGAAAATCATCGCGCAGCCAACCGTCGATTGGGGTGAGCAATTCGATGGTGTCGATCAAGAGCACCAGGTGGCTAGTTTGGGCCGCCAGAAAATCTAGCAAGGTTTGACCGGCTGGGACTGCCAACGCCCGCTCGAGCGCGGTGAGAAAAAG
>JBBRVA010001039.1:0-2635 GCA_038247295.1 Caldilineales bacterium
CAGGTAACAATCACGCGTTGAAGGCTACGATAGGTGCCCAGCGGTTTTTCCGCGGGAATAAATTCCGCGTCTGACAATAACAAGTGCCCTCAGGCACTGGGAGCCTTAGTCGCTGAGGCGACTTGCTATTGTCAGACGCGGAATTTATTCCCGCGGAAAAACCGCTGGGCACCTATCGTAGCCTTCAACGCGTGATTGTTACCTGTCGCAAGCGCTCTTATGTGGGGACGGCGGTGTTGCCCAGCTTTACACCGCATACCCTGGCGCCCTTCGACGAAGCCAAGATCCAGAATTTTGTCGCCGCCTGGTATCATGCCCAAGTGTCGTTGGGCCGGATGACCGCCGCCAAAGCTGCGGATAATATGGCTGACTTGCAACGCGCCGCGTTGGCGCAGGATTTGCGCGAATTGGCCGGCAACCCGATGTTGCTGACCACGATGGCGATCATTCATCAGCGCCAGGTGGGTTTGCCCAAAGAACGCGCTCGGCTCTACAACCTAGCGGTGGAAGTGCTGCTGAATCGCTGGCAAAAACGCAAAGATCTGCTGCTCTCACCGGCATTGGATGCCTTTTTGCGCGATGAGTTAAGACTACGCGCGTGTATGGAACGGCTGGCGTACGAAGCCCACCGCCAGAAGCAACAGCATGAAGCTGATCTGCCGCGGTCAACCTTGCTGGTCTTGCTCGAACAAAAGGAGTATCTGGGCGAAGTGGGGCTGGCCGCCGAATTTCTGGACTATGTGGATGAACGGGCTGGCTTGCTGGTAGGGCGTGGCGGCCATGAGGGTGAGGCGCACCCCCCAAGCTATGCCTTTCCGCATCGCACCTTTCAAGAATACTTGGCCGGTTGCTATCTGATCAGCGGGCGCGGCATTGGGCGCGCCTATTGGCGTCACGCCGCCGAAGGTGACTACTGGTATCTGGCTGCGCAATTGGGGGCCGAAGAATTGCTGTATAACCGGCGTAGCACGCAGGTATTGTTGGACTTGATGTATGACCTGAGCCCGGAACGGTCGCCAATCGATAAACAAACCTGGCGCGCGGCGCTGTGGTCGGGGCAGATGGCCGTGTTGCTGGGCGCAGACCTAATTCGGGAGGATGCGGGTGAACCAACGGGCGGGGCAAACTATCTGCAACGCCAGATTCCGCGTTTGCACGCCCTGCTGCGTACAAGCCCCTTGACTGCACTGGAACGCGCCGAAGCGGGGCGCATGTTGGCCAAACTCGGTGATCCGCGCCGCCATGTGCTGGACCCGCGGCACATGCAATTGTGCTACGTGCCTGCCGGCCCATTTGTGATGGGGGATGGCCAAGAGCAACACGAATATAATATCCCTTATCCTTACTGGATCAGCCGCTATCCGATCACGAATGCCCAGTTTGGTGCTTTTGTTGATGCCGGTGGTTATGCCAACGAACAGTACTGGCCGGAAGCGATCCAGGCAGGGTTCTGGAAAGATGGTAATTTCAAAGGCACATGGGACAATCAAGCGCGTAATAAGCCCAATGATTATGGTGAACCTTTCACGTTTGATAATCACCCCGTCGTCGGCGTTGCCTGGTATGAAGCGTTAGCTTTTACGCGCTGGTTGACAGAGCAAATCAATAATGCTAAACTATCGTCGTCAGCCTGGTCAGTGCGCTTGCCCAACGAGCCGGAATGGGAAAAGGCGGCACGCGGTGGGTTGCAAATTCCAACTATGGCCACAGTGGTTGCGTTGACTGCCTTACCTACCGTGCCTGTCACCCATGCCCCATTGATTGACAACCCGGCACCCGCGCGTGCCTATGCCTGGCTGGGGGAGATTGATTCGGCGCGCGTCAATTACGAAAAGACGCAGATTGGCAGCACAGCTGCGGTCGGCTGTTTTGCTGGTGATGTTAGCCCTTACGGTGCCGAAGAAATGAATGGTAATGTGTGGGAATGGACACGCAGTTTAGATGCCGACTATCCATACCCGACAAGTGTTAAGGAACGGTCGGCGCGCGAAGATCTTACGGCTGGCGACAGCCAATTCTGTGTGTTTCGTGGCGGTGCGTTCAACGACGATGGTCAAGGCGTGCGCTGCGCTGTCCGCCACAGGGACCTCCTGGACTACAGGTACCACTATATCGGTTTTCGGGTGGTGGTGTCCCCATCACCTCTGATCTCTGTTGCTCTGGACTCTGTTGGCTCTGATCTTCTGATCCCTGATCCGTAGAAACAATGGGGGTAGGGGTGTGGCGGGGGGTTTAGAGGGGGGCGAAAAATGCTTCAGGAAATACTACAACAGATGCAGACAGAAACGGATTTGTCGCTCCGTTAAAGAAGATTGGTCGTTATCACCCCGTCGTTTGTTCTACCCCGTGAATAATCCGCTGCTATCCAAATCCGTTGTAGTTTTATATACACCACGAAGTGCACTTCCTTTTCTCTCCACTGCTACATCCACATTTAGGTTCAACCGGATCGCATGGGTCACCATCTTCCGGGAAGGTTCATTCGGTCACCTAGTTGTGCGAACTACCCTTGTCTGCGGGGTGGCGGTCCGGAAGCGGAACGAACAACCCTTCGTGTATAATGGAAGCGACGCGACAAGACTCTGCGAACAACCGCTGCCTACGAGGCCGTCGGGAAGAATAGAGCGAGCGTCAA
>JBBRVA010001040.1:0-2631 GCA_038247295.1 Caldilineales bacterium
GCCGAGCAGGAACGAATACGCGCTAATCAAGAAGCCGAACGGGCTGAGCGCTTGACGGCGCAACTGCGCGCCCTTGGTGTTGAACCGGAATAAGACTTTTAAGTTTGAGTAGCTATGCCACTGCACCCGGTTCCTCAGCCAGGTGATTGAAGCGTTGAAATCGCTGCTACGCGTACGAAGCCTTCGCCAATTGAGCTGATAACCGACGTGGGTGTCGCTTGGGCGCAGGGTTAACCCCAGAACGATCCATGAATGAAACCTTGCTGATTACCATTGCCACTTTACTCGCCGCCACCTTGCGTGTGGCGACACCGCTGCTCTTTGCCGCGCTTGGTGAAACGCTGGTCGAACGCGCTGGCGTGCTGAATCTGGGCATCGAAGGCACGATGTTTCTGGGCGCGATGGTGGGCTTCGTGGCGGCTTATTTTAGCAGTTCGCTCTGGATTGGCGTGGGTGCGGCCTGTCTGGCTGGGGCCGGGGCCGGGTTGTTGATGGCCTTGCTCACGGTTTACCTAGGCGTCAATCAACATGTCGCTGGGATTGGTATTACCTTATTGGCAACTGGGCTCTCCCTTTATCTCTTTCGCATCCTCTTCGGCGAACAGCAAGTGCCGCCCCAGATCGACTCGTTTGCCCAACTTGAACTGCCGCCTTTGCTTGGACCCTTGACCCCGATTCTTGAACAGTATGGATTGACCTACCTAGCGTTACTACTTGTGCCCGTGCTCTGGTGGGTGTTGATGCGCACACATTGGGGGCTACGGGTGCGAGCCGTGGGTGAAAATCCAAATGCGGCGGATGTGGCTGGGGTGAATGTCTTCCGCACACGTTTGATTGCCCTGGCAATTGGCGGGGCATTGATGGGCCTCGGCGGTGCTTTTCTGTCGTTGGCGCAACTAGGGGCCTTTACCTTTGGCATCATCGCTGGGCGCGGTTGGGTGGCGATTGCGCTCGTAATTTTCGGCAACTGGTCACCGGTAAAGGTGCTGTGGGGCGCGCTGCTCTTTGGCGGCTTTCAGGCCTTGCAACTGCGTTTACAAGCGAACGGTTTTCAGTTGCCCTACCAAGCGCTGCTGGCCTTGCCCTATTTGGTGACAATTGCCGCCCTTGCCCTGGCAGGCCGCAATGTTAGCGCGCCAAGCGCACTTTTAAAAGCATACCATCGTGAAGGATAATCAGGAGATTAGATTGATGGACCTATTTATGCAGGCCGCGCTGGAAGAAGCGCAATTGGGATTGGCCGAGGGCGGCATCCCGATTGGTTCGGTGTTGGTGATCGACGGCCAGATTGTGGGGCGCGGCCACAATCGGCGCGTGCAAAAGTGCAGCGCCATTCTGCACGCCGAAATGGATTGCCTGGAAAATGCCGGTCGCCTGACGGCTAAAGCATATCAGCGCGCTACGCTCTATTCGACCCTATCGCCCTGTGACATGTGCAGCGGCACGGCGCTCTTGTACAAAATCCCCAAGGTGGTGATCGGTGAAAACCAGACCTTCCAAGGCCCAGAAGCGTATGTGCGCAGCCGCGGCGTGGAACTGGTGATCCTGCAAGACGCGCAATGTATCCAACTGATGCGCGACTTCATCGCCCAACGGCCAGAGTTGTGGAACGAGGATATTGGCGTGTAATGGCGGTAGAGCAGTAATCAGTAATTGATTGACTACGATGCGGGACACTAATAACTGATCACTGCTGACTACCTTTCTCCCAACCCACCTCCAAGGTGTGCAAGGCCAGCAGCAGATGTTCAATATGTTGGGGGGTGAATTCATGCAGATGCGTGGCACAGTGGCGCAAAATTTTGCTGGCCGTTTCATTGTAATGTTGGGGCAGCAAAAGCTCGATCGTGATCCGCAGAGCCTCTAATGCCGGTGGGTAGTCGTCGCGGGCAAAGGCTTCACTGGCTTGCCCTAGCACCAGGTCTACGTCGTTGCTGCCACCGGGCTTGCGGCTCACCTTGCGCTGGAAGGCAGTCAACGTCTGCGCAGCCGCGGTGCCCGGGTCTTCGCGCAGCCGGCGCACCAATTGAATAAAATGGTGCTCATCGCCGACCAGGCGAGCTAGACAGAGAGCTAGCTCTAGCCGCGCGCCCGGATTCGTGATCGCGGTAAAGAGCCCCAACAATTGATCGGTGGCTTCGGTCGCCCCCAACTTGCCCAGTGCAGAAGCGTAGGCCATCTGCAAGCCCTTGTCGGTTGCAACCTCTAATCGTTGCATCAATTCTGGTATAATTTCACGATCACCCAGGGCACCTAGGGCGCGTGCGGCGTGGGCGCGAATCGACTGGTAGGGCGCGTCGAGCGCGGCATGTAAGGCTGGGATCGCACTGCGGTCGCCCATCCGGCCCAATGCCCACGCCGCTACTACGCTCAGCGCCACTTCTGTACCGTGGACAATCTCAATGAGCGCCTGCACCAGGCGTTCGTCTGCTGGCATGCGGGCAATCGAGATGATCGCCTCGAAGCGCACCTGAAAACGGGGGTCGGCCAGCGCATCGAGCAATTCATCCACCGTCATCGGGCTGCGCGCTCGCCCAAGTTGTTCGGTCACATGGACGGCATCGTGTTCTTCGCCAGCCTGTTGGTAACGGATCAGCGAGCCCATTGCCAGGAACGGATTGCCGCGCAGGA
>JBBRVA010001041.1:0-2629 GCA_038247295.1 Caldilineales bacterium
GGCGTGGCACAAAAAAGAGCAGATAAAGATAGAACAAAGCGCCAATCACTAACAAAGTGATCAGCAAACCCAACAACCACGACAGCCAACCAGCACGGGGTGTTACCGTCGTATCGACAAGCGGCGCGATATCTTCAGCGGACGCAGGTGCAACAACTGTCGTTGCAGTGCCTTCTGGCTCGATTAACACATTGACGGCGCCGGCCCCATCTCCTGTCACAGGTGGTGTCTGGCCCAACACAAAGGCAAGCCGGCTTAGATTGCTCACCCGAATTTCTTGATCCGGCAGGCCGGACTGGCTGAAGTATTCCATGGCGGCGGAAAGTTCGGCCGGCAGATCCGTGCTATCTAAGGCAGAAACCCGTTGTTGGGCCAGGGCCTGGGCTTCGGGGCTATCGTACATAACGTAGGCATCAGCCACGGCGGCCAAGTAATCATACCTGGCCGCCGGCCGTAGTTCTCGTAGCGAAGCCCCTTGCCATTCAACCGGCCAGATCACCCACCCGATCAGCAAGCCCACGACGAGCCCGATGCCAATGCCAAGGAGCAGTGACAGACAACCACCGCCTTGGGTTTGAACTTCGCGGACAAACTGAACTGTATCAATACGCCCTTCACGTAGGCGTTGCAGTGACGATTGAAACGTTACCATGGGGCGGCTCCCTTTGCTCGATGGATATTGATTCGATTCGCCAACGACTACAAATCTTAGCTGATTGTCCAACTTTTACAATCATATCTATTGGCCGGCAGCTATCGTTTGGCGTCCACAGCCTTGTGAGCCTGATTATACTACAATTAGCAGCAGATTATAACAGATCGGTATGGCCTTGTTTGCGTAAATGCTCAACGACTTCTTTCACTTTTTGCATCTGTGATTTGTGGCCCACGAGCAAAGCATCACCGGTATCAACAATCACTAAATCGTGCGCACCAATCAAGGCGACAAGCTTCTTATCGCTGTAGACAATGTTGCCACAGCTCTCAATTGCCAGAGTTTCACCGCGCGCAATGTAATTTTGATGCTCATCTTGCGCCAGTACGTTGGTCAATGCATCCCAGCTACCAATGTCGTTCCAACCGGCTTGCAAAGGAGCCATCGCCACAAATTCTGCCCCTTCCATCACCCCATAATCGATGCTAATATTGGGCATTTGTGGCCAAACCTCAGCCAGACATTGCGCAGCACTGCCTGTTTTCAAACTTGCTTGGATTTCCATCAGGCCAGCATACATCTCTGGCAGTTGGCGCGCCATTTCCGCCAACATGCGATCAACGCGAAAGACAAAAATGCCGCCATTCCAAAAATAACCACCGGCCGCCAAAAAAGCTGTAGCAGTGGCCAGATCTGGTTTTTCTAAAAAGCGCTCGACTACAAACAAAGGTAGGTCTGCCTCTTCTGATATCGATAATTCGTGTCCCGACCGAATGTAACCATAGCCGGTATGAGGCAGATCCGGCGTAACGCCTAAGGTGACCAAATGTCCATGCTGGGCGGCCACTTCGGCACTGCGCAGCGCAATCTGAAAATGTTGCACATCGGTAATCACATGATCGGCCGGCAGAATGGCTAACACTGCGTCGGGATCGCGTGCGGCCAAGTGAACACAGGCCAAGCCAATCGCTGGCGCGGAATTGCGTCCAAAAGGTTCGGCGATAATTTGATTGGCAGGAATTTGCGAAAGTTGGCTAGCTGCCAATGCCGCATATTGAGCACCGGTAACCACATACAGCTGATCACCATTAACCAACCCTTCCAGTCGATCAGCGGTCGCCTGGATCATCGTACGTCCTGTACCAAGGATGTCGGCAAATTGTTTTGGTTGAGCCTGGCGGCTACGCGGCCATAAACGGGTGCCACTGCCACCGGCTAAAATTGCTGCATACATAAAAACTCCTTTATACCAATAATTATTATAAAAGTATTAGTTGACGAGTTATACCAAAGTAAAAAATAACCGACACTAAATGACCAACGGTTATGATTGGTTGTCTATTGTCAGTTTTTCACATAATTCATTGAACCGACCTGGCGCACCAGACCCTTTAATTCCATCATCGCCAGCAAGCTGCTTACTTGTGATGAGGCAAGTGCGGCGGACCGCACAATATCATCGATGTGACGCGGTTCACGGGAGAGATGAATTAACAACTGTGTCTCCAGTGGATCGGGCGGAACTGTTTGGCGCACGATTTGTTGTTCGGTCAAGCGGGCAACATTAAGCTGCTCTAACACATCATCCACGTTCAAGCAAGGAATAGCACCCTGCCGAATCAATTCATTGCAGCCAGCGCTACCCGGGTGCAAAATGCTGCCAGGGACGGCAAAGACGTCGCGCCCTTGGTCAGCAGCAAAGCTTGCGGTGATCAGGGCGCCACTGCGCAAGCTGGCTTCGATGATCACAACACCACGGCTCAAACCACTAATAATCCGATTGCGAGGGGGAAAGTTGTTGGCTTCTGGGCGGGTCCCGAGTGGATATTCACTGATCACTGCGCCTTGGGCAGCTGTGGCATGGGCAAGGTTACGATTTTGGGCGGGATAAATCTGATCAACCCCGCTGCCCAGCACAGCCAGCGTACGACCACCAGCCTCTAGAGCAGCTTGATGCACAATTGTATCGATCCC
>JBBRVA010001042.1:0-2628 GCA_038247295.1 Caldilineales bacterium
AGAACGTAGAATTGCCCTGGGCAAAACATCGGGATTTGAAAAGCTCTACGGCCGGGTCACTAAACTTTACTTTGGTGGTATGGCACGTCATTTTTCAGAATTGAGCTCGACGTTGCGACCTGGGGCAAAACTAGCCTACGTTGTTGGTGATCAAGCCTCATATCTTCAAGTTATGATTCGTACTGGTCAATTATTGGCTGATGTTGCTGAACGTATCGGCTATAGAGTAGAGCGAATTGATTTATTTCGCACACGTTTTGCAACGGCAACCCAAGAAGAATTACGCGAAGAAGTGGTTGTACTCCAGTGGCCAGGGAAGAAATGAGATATGACAGAAAACGCAAATTTGTACTCAAAAATTATTGAGCTTATTTTCTTCAAATACTACCAGGAAGGTTCTACTGAAATTCAGTTTGCGCGTTCCGAAATATCCCAAACAGCTGCAATGCTAGGTAAAGAGGTCAAGAACATTGGAGATCTCATCTATACCTTCCGATATCGGAAAGATTTACCAGAACGGATTGTCAACACAACGCCTCAGGGTTTGGAATGGATTATTCGCCCTGCTGGAATCGCCATTTACAAGTTTGTACTTACGACAAAATTCATTGTAGCACCTTCTCCGTTATTGGCTGAAACCAAAATACCAGACGCCACACCCGGCATTATCAATCAATACGCGCTCAGTGACGAACAAGCATTGCTTGCCAAACTTCGCTACAATCGGCTCGTGGATCTATTTCTATCATTAACCTGCTACTCACTGCAAAATCATCTCCGGACAACGGTCAGAAATGTTGGTCAGATCGAAACTGACGAAATTTATATTGGGCTGGACAAACGCGGCGCGCATTATGTAATCCCTGTACAGGCCAAAGGTGGTAAAGATCGAATCGGGCGCATTCAGATAGAGCAGGATATTGCTATGTGTGCCGCAAAATTCCCTCATTTAATCTGCTTACCGCTGGCAGCGCAGTTTATGGATAATAATCTGATTGCGCTTTTTGCCTTTGAAGAAGGTGAAAAAGATTTAGTCATTGGGGCTGAACGACATTATCGATTAGTGCGTCCCCAGGAATTAACAGTAGAAGAACTAGCCATCTATCGAGAGCGGCGCGCATGAACACAATCAACACAGAAATTCTCGTGATCGGCGGCGGCTCGACGGGCACGGGCGTGGCGTGGGACGCCGCGCTGCGCGGCTTTCAAGTTACGCTGGTGGAAAAGCGCGATCTGACACACGGCACGACGGGGCGCTATCATGGATTGCTGCACAGCGGCGGCCGCTATGTGGTAAAGGATCCGCGCAGCGCGGTCGAATGTATCAACGAAAACCGCATCTTGCGTTATACGCACGCCCATTGCATCGAAGAGACGAGCGGCTTTTTTGTCGTGACGCCAGAAGATGAAGGCGACTACCCGGATCACTTCCTGGCCGCCTGTGCGCAGACGCGCGTGCCATGTACAGAAATCCCGCTGGCCACGGCGCTACGCCACGAGCCACTGCTCAACCCACGCATCAGCCGCGTCTTTGAAGTGCCAGACGCCAGCGCCGACAGCTTTCTCGCCACGCATGCCACGGCGCAAGCGGCGCGTCAGGCGGGGGCACAAATCCTGGTTTATCACGAAGTGATCAGCCTGTTGATTGAAGGCGGTGACGGGGATCGACGCGTGGCTGGCGCGCAGGTGCGCAACATGGCCACTGGCGAGGAATTCGCCATCTACGCCAGCCTGACCATCAGCGCGTCGGGGGCCTGGGCCGGGCAAATTGCGCAGATGGCCGGCTGCACAGTTAACATCATTCCCGGCAAAGGGGTGATGATCGCCATGAACCATCGCATCGTCAACACCGTGCTCAACCGCTGCAAGCTGCCGTCCGACGGTGACATTATCGTCCCCGTCCACACCGTGGCCGTGATCGGCACCACCGATGAGCGCGTGACGGACCCGGAGCGCTTGCGCATCGAACCGTGGGAAGTGCAGTTGCTGCTGGACGAAGGCGAAAAACTGGTGCCGGGCATCAGCAAAGCGCGTGTCTTGCGCGCTTGGGCCGGTGTGCGCCCGCTCTATCAAGAAGGCTTTGCCGGCGAAAGCCGTGATGCGACACGCGCGCTGACCCTGCTCGACCATCGCGCGCGCGACGGCGTATCAGGCTTGCTGACGATCACGGGCGGCAAGTGGACAACCTTTCGCTTAATGGCCGAGACGGCGGTGGATAAAGCGTGCGAGCAGCTTGGCACGCGCCAACCATGTACCACCGCCACGACACCGGTGCCCGGCATCGACCAGGGTCATTATTGGCTGGGCCATCGGCTACACGAAGTTGAAGAGGAACGTTTACAGGGTGAATTGATCTGCGAATGCGAATTGGTCACGCGCGCAATGTTGGAACATGCGGCACGCGGCAATCCAACGCTGACCCTGGACGATTTACGTCGCGATGTACGCCTGGGTATGGGTCCCTGTCAGGGCGGATTTTGCACGATTCGCGCGGCGGGGATTTTGCATGAGATGGGGAACGGGATACGGGATACGGGATACGGGATACGGGATGGGTCAGACACGATTGGTGCTGAGATCGAAAATCGAAAATCGAAAATCGAAAATTCCTCCTGGGATGTGGCCTAT
>JBBRVA010001043.1:0-2627 GCA_038247295.1 Caldilineales bacterium
AATTGCACCATAAAGGAACGCAGCAAGAAGATCGCCAGCGGCGCGTTGAGCGCGATATAGATCAAGATTACGCCCGGCAGCGTATTGATCAACCCCAGCCGGTTCCACATAAAGTAGAGCGGCACCAGGAACAGCCAGATCGGCAACGTGGAGCCGCCCAGCATGTAGATCATAAATAGATTTGACCCCGGCGGCTCCAACCGTGCCAGGCTATACGCGGCCAGCCCGCCCAGAATTAGCACGCCGGTGACTGTCCCGACCACGAAGATGAGGCTGTTGCGGACAGTCGTTCCAAAGTCGCCCGCCGTCCACGCTTGCGGAAAGTTTTCAAATTGAAGTGTGCGCGGTGGCCCTAGCGGGTTCTGCGCCACCTCGGCATTGCTTTTTAGCGAATTGAAAGCCAACACCACCAGCGGCCCGTTGGCAAAGATCACCAACCCGATCAACACGATATAATTCAGCGCCAGATTGGTCCCGCGTTTCCGTCCAAAAATTTTGCTACTGCTATTCATCGCTCAGATCTCCCATCCCATGCGCCGCAGCAGCACGAACAGCCCAATCACCAGACCCGCAAAAAAGCTCATGCTCAGGCCAATCGCCGCCGCGTAGCCGGCCTCGAAGCGGTTAAATGCCTGCTTATAGACCAGCACCGCCAACACCTCGGACGAACCCGCCGGCCCACCCTGCGTCAAAATCCAGATATATTCGAAGGAGAGGAACGACCAAATGCCCACCATCATCAACATAAAGACCAACGTCGGGCGGATGCCGGGAATGGTTATATGCACGAACTCGCGCCAGCGGTTGGCGCCATCGATCTTGGCCGCGTCGTATAAATCGGGCGAAATGTTCTGCATCGCCGCCAGAAACAATACCATCAGGAAGCCCCAAAAGTGCCAGTTGTCCACAAACGCAATCGAAAACAACGCCGTCTTCGGGTTGCCCAGCCAGGCAAAATCTAGCCCCGTTATGCCGAGAAACTCCAACTGGGCGCCCACCCCCACGCGCGGGCTGAGCAGGTTGCGCCAGATCGCCGCCGAGATCACGCTAGGCAGAATATAGGGTAGAAATAGCATGGTGCGGAAAAACATGCTGCCGCGCACCACCTGCGCCAGCAAGTAGGCGGTCGTCAGCGCCAGCACGAACGGAATTGTCATGAATAACGCCAGCCAGGTCAGGTTGTTGCCCAGCGCGCTCCGGTACGCCATATCATCGAAGATCAGCGTGCGGAAGTTTTCCAGCCCGATGTACGTTGCCGGCCCAATCCCCGACCAATCGGTCAACGAGTAGTAGAGCGCCGCCAGCGATGGCCCCATCACCACTGTTAAATGCAATAACAGGATCGGCGCAATGAATAGCCAGGGTACAATCTTTTTGCGCCAGACGCGCCGCTTTGGCCGCGCTGCGCTTATCGTACCTATGATCGGAATCGCCTGTTTGCTCGCCTGCGCCAACTTGCTCTCCTTTCCTACTTTAGCCTGGTTGGTGAAAATGTGCCCGGCACTTCCCGTTGCAGCGTGGTGATTTAACACCATAAAGGCTTGCTGGGGTTGGCAAGTGCCGGGCACACTGCATTCTATCGTTCCGGAATGGGTGGAATATCACCCGCTGCCAACTCTTCCTGGAACTGTTTCTGGAGGCCGGCCAGATACTCCTCGGCCGTCATGTCGCCCGCCCACACTTTTTCGATTTCCTCGTAGATATAGACATCGCTCTTGGGCGGCCAGAACGTCCAGGTTGTATACCCATAGTTGCCGGCATCCGACGCGGCGCCCACCGCCTCGAAGATCTTGGCCGCGCGCGGGTCAATCCCGGTCAGCGCATCCGCCTTCAGCCGCACCGGCGCGGGTGAAAATCCGCACTTGGCCAGCATCTCGCCTTGCACCGCCGGCGAGAACCAATAAGTCAGAAACTCCGCCGCAGCCTCGGGATGCTCCGAAGCGGCATTGATCGACCAGGTCGAGCCAATCCCGATGTCGAAGATGGCGTCACCCGTCGTGGAAGGCACCGGCACCACATCCCACTCGTTGGTGTTGCCTGCCGCTTCACCAAAGTAATCGTTAATGGTGGTTAGGTACCAACTCCCTGTCATGTTCATGGCCGCTTCGCCATTGCCAAATGCTGCCCCTGCCTCGACCGAACCCGCTGTGTAGTAAACGTCCAGAGCGCCCATGAACCAGCCCTTCTGCTGCATCTCGTTTAGCATCGAGATGGCCTGCACAAAGACTGGGTCGTCCCATGCCAGTTTACCGGTCAGCGCTTCGTACACTTTCTGTGGCCCCGCGACATGGTTGAGGAACTCGCCTACAAAATGTTCATTCGTCGGTCGCCAGTCGGCATTTGAATGGGCAAACGGAATGATGCCGGCGGCATTGATCGTCTCAGCCAGTGCCATCATTTCGTCCATTGTTGTCGGTGGCGTCCAGCCGTTCGCTTCGAACAGCGTCTTGTTGTAATAAAGCACCAACGTTTCTTGTTCGGCCGGCAAACTGTACAGCTTGTCGCCGACCTTGCCCAGGTTGAGCGCCCAGGGCACAAAAGATTCCGCCCACCCTTCAATGGTGGCGAGATCATCGAGGGCCACCAACTGGCCAGCTTGGGCCAACTCGTAGGCAAACGAGGGTCCA
>JBBRVA010001044.1:0-2626 GCA_038247295.1 Caldilineales bacterium
GATTGGTTCGCTGTCGGAAAGCTGGGGGCTCAGTACCGCCATCGTTGCCAGCGCATTGGCCTCGCTCGTGCTCTCCGCATTGGTGATCTGGACGACACCGCACTTGCGACAATTGCCATAATATACCCAGAAACGCTCGTTTGTTTTATTTTCTTGTGGTATACTATCTCTATCGAATTCATTGCACTTCATTTTCGCCCTAGAAATTAAGTTAGATAGGTAACGCGGAGTAGCAGAGAGATGGGAAGCAACATTTTGCTCGAAGGACAGGCGCCCTATGAAACAGGGGTGCTAAAATTACATCTGGAGCGACAGATTGTAATCAATATATCTGCACAGGAAGCGCAGAAAAAAATAAATCAGTTTGTCCATTGGGAAATTAGCAGCCAGATGCATGCCGAACCACCAACGTTGGTGGTTGGCGATATACACAGTCTGATTGCCTGCCCATCTGCGCCCAGATGGTACCTGCCTATTTAGGTTTGATGCCAACTTATAAAACATTGACAAGTTTGTTAGACACTCGTCCCTTTGGAACACCTTTTCGTAATCTCAAACGACTAGAAAAACTCGGCATTTCTATCAATTTCGACCATTGTGGTATAGATGAAGTACACCCTGATATTGGCGCGAACTAGACCTTTTCTCTCCAATCCACTATAATAGCCGATTAGCATTGATGCAACCGCTTGCAATTGGCTATGTTTGTCTAGCCGCCACCAATATAGGAGTTGTCCTAGTTTATGAAGCTGATCACAAAATTATCTGTTTTTCCCAAAATCCCCGCGCCCATCGCAAGATTGCATGAATTGGCCTACAATCTCTGGTGGAGTTGGGAAACTGCCGCCCAGGAGTTGTACGCGCGGATTGACGCTGACCTGTGGGAAGTGACCAATCACAACCCCGTTAAGTTTTTACGCACCGTTGATCAAGAATATCTCAATACCGTTGCCACCGACCCCGATTATCTGAAGGCCTATGCCGCAGTGCTTGCCGATTTTGACACCTATATGAACCCGACCACAGCAACCTGGTTTGGCCAGCACTATGCGGATCGCCAAGACCAGGTGATTGCATATTTCAGCGCCGAGTTTGGTCTACACGAAGCCCTGCCCATTTATAGCGGCGGGTTGGGTGTCCTCAGTGGTGACCACTGCAAGGAAGCGAGCGATCTGAATCTGCCCTTTATCGGGGTCGGTTTTCTTTATCCGCAGGGCTATTTTACCCAGCGCATCGATCCGGATGGCCGCCAGCAGGCCGAATACGAGAAGATCGATTTTGCCGAAGTGCCAGCCACACCAGCGCTAGACAAAAATGGTCAAGAAGTCTTGATCAATGTCGATCTGCCTGGGCGCACGGTCTACGCCAAAGTCTGGCGCATTCAGGTCGGCCGCATCCCCATCTTTTTGATGGACACCGATGTGCCGCGCAATGCCCCCCAAGATCGCGAGCTGAGCGCCCGTCTTTACGGTGGCGACCGCGAGATGCGTATCAGCCAGGAAGTTGTATTGGGCATTGGCGGGGTTCGTGCGGTGCGCGCGCTGGGGTACGAACCGGCGGTGTGGCACATGAACGAAGGCCACAGCGCTTTCTTGGGCCTAGAACGGATCCGCGAGTTGGTGCAACAAGGGCTAACCTTTGCCGAAGCAGTCGAAGCGGTACGCGCCAACAGTCTCTTTACCACCCACACGCCTGTGCCGGCGGGCAACGATGCCTTTGCCTTCGAAATGGTGGAGAAATTCTTCTGGCAATATTGGGGACAGTTGGGCATCAACCGCGATGGTTTTATCCAGTTTGCCCGCCAAGAGTTGCCTTGGGGACCTCAATATAGCATGACGGTGCTGGCCCTGCGCTTGAGCGCCTATCACAACGGTGTCAGCAAGTTGCACGGCGAGGTGAGCCGCGCCATGTGGCAGTTTCTCTGGCCAGACACGCCTGTCACCCAGGTGCCGATTGGCCACATTACAAATGGCGTCCACAGCAAGACATGGCTGGCTGAAGAGATTCGTACGCTTTATGACCGCTTTTTGCCGAGTAACTGGCTGGAAGCAGTCGATGATCCGGCAACGTGGGCCGCGGTGAATGGCATCCCGGACGATGAAATGTGGGCGATTCACCAACATTGTAAAGAGCAGATGGTCGACTTTTTGCGCGAGCGGGTGCGCAATCAATATGTCCGGCATGGCGAAGGGCCACGCCGCCTTAATACCGCGGCGCATCTGTTGAATCCCAAAGCGTTGACGCTCGGTTTCGCCCGCCGCTTTGCGACCTACAAGCGCGCGATGCTGATCTTCCGCGACGAAGAACGACTCAAGCGCATTCTAGACAATCCAGAGCGCCCGGTGCAGATTATCTTCAGCGGCAAGGCCCACCCGGCCGACGAGCCCGGCAAGGCGCTGATCCAGCAGATCTACCAATTGAGCCAACGGCCTGAGTACGAGGGCAAAATTGTTTTTATCGAAAATTACGATATGAATGTGGCCCGCCATTTGGTCGCCGGCGTCGATGTGTGGCTGAACAACCCGCGTCGCCCGCACGAAGCGAGCGGTACGAGTGGCGAAAAAGCAGCCTTTAACGGTGTGCCCAGCTTTAGCGTGTTAGACGGCTGGTGGGTGGAAGGCTACGA
>JBBRVA010001045.1:0-2623 GCA_038247295.1 Caldilineales bacterium
ACGGGCGTCCTGGTTTTGCCAGCCGCGCTGACCGTCGCTTTTCTGCAAGGCTTGGCCAACCTGGGCTGGGGGATTGGCGCCACGCGCTTGCTCTTTGGCAGTGTTGTGCCCATGGACAAACGCAACGACTATCTGGCCGTCTGGTTTGCCTGGGCGGGGATCACGGCGGGCATTAGCCAGGTGGCCGGCGGCTGGATTTTAGAGCTGGCGCGCACGGTCTCCTTCCAGTTTTCGATCTTCACCGTCGATCAATACGCCATCCTCTTTGCCGTCGGCGTTGTCACCGCCCTGCTCAGCTTACCCCTGCTCAGCGCAATTCGCGACGCGGGCAGCGTTGGCGTGGGCCAATTCGCCGGCATCTTTCTGCGCGGCAACCCGTTTATGGCGATGACTTCGTTGGTCAAATATTATTCGGCTCGCGACGAGCAGTCGACCGTGCTCACCACGGCGCGCATGGCAAACGCACGCAGTCGCCTGGCCGTGGACGAGATGTTGGAAGCGCTAGCCGATCCGCGCTTCCAGGTGCGCTTCGAGGCGATTATCTCGATTGCGCGCATGCCGCCCGACGCACGCTTGATTGCGGCGTTGGCCAAAATTCTTGACGGTAACAACCCGGCCCTGAGCGTGGTCGCCGCCTGGGCGCTCGGCCGTTTGGGTGATGAAATGGCCGTAGAGCCGCTGCATCGCGGGCTAAATTCGCGTTATCGCTCGGTGCAAGCCCACAGTGTGCGCGCCCTGGGTAAGTTGGAAGATGTACAGATTATTCCGCGCCTGCTAAAAGGTTTGCGCACCGAAGCGGATGCAGGCTTGGTATTGGCCTACGCTTCGGCATTGGGCAATCTGGGCGCCACTAGTGCCACGGGTAAACTATTGGCCTTGTTACAGAATACCGAGGATGAAAGCGACCGGATGGAACTGGCGCTGGCGTTGGCGCGCATCGTTGGCAATGAATCCCATTTCATCCAGCTTTGGCGTGCCCTGCGCGGCGAACCGACCACGGCGGCGGCGCGTGCGGTAGTTACCCTCAAAAAGAAACTGGGTAAACACGATGTTGCCCTAGCCGGTCAATTAGATCGTTGCGCCGAAACCCTGGCCCGTGGCGATCTGGACGAAGGCGCACGCGTGCTGGGCGCGGTGATCACCCGCTTACACCTCGCTGGTTATGGCAGCGCGTGTGCGGCGATCCTACACGAATGCGCCACGCACTTGGTAGCGACAGGCGCGCAGCGGCAAGAGTATTTGCTGTTGGCGTTGCATGCGCTGGATGGTTGCTGAATGAATATCGTCCTCCACAACTATAAAACTCGGGATTGCCTTTCTAAGCACCGGTAAATTTCTTGCGAGACCAACTTCCGCAGCTTCACCGTATGTGTAAACAACGGTCAACTGGCCAATATGGGATAAACAACATTTTTGGCAATTCGCTCATATACTTTTTGCCCTAATCCTGCGGCGATCACTGCTTGAAACTCCAATTCATTCATGAAACGGGCAAAAAGATCTTCATTCATCTCCATCCGCTCAATGATGAGTGACTCCAGAACTTGCCGGAACAAAAGCTGAAACTTGTCGATTGAATTGGCCTGGGCGGCTTGTTGCAGTTCATCGACGCGCATGGCTGCTTCGACGATCTGATCAAAGAAAAGCTGATCAGCTTCATTGAAATCAGTGCCAAAACGCTCGTTGATCACATCAATCAGGCGGGAGAGCGGCATGGGTGTTTCACGGAGCATGCCGCTGCCAACTTCGGTCGGCCCGTCTAGCGGTCGCGCATACCCATCGTTGAGGCTGATAGATCCTTCGCTGATCTTTTGCAGGCGGTAATATTCGAGCTGGACTTCATCATCAAAATGATAGGCCGGACCGGCTGAACGCTTGGGCAGCTTTGACGCCAAATGGCGGAGATAGGTGTAAAGCCGCTCTAGGTCACTGTCCTGGTAAGGAATGATCTGTGACAGGAATGCATAGAGGTTGCGGAAATCTAATAACTGTCCACGCCAAAGCTCGGTCTTCTTTGTCTCACCCTTTTGCAAAGTGCGAAAACGATCGACCGCGGGGTCAAGCGTGGCGTTCATCGCTTTATGATCACTGGCATTCTGGCGTGGCTTGGCTTTGAAGAAAACCGCGCAGAAACGCTCAACCTCTTCGTGCAAGTAGATGCCCGAACTATCTAACTCGGCCTTGAGTTCATAAAGCCGGGCCGGATCAACTTCTTCACCCATGACCGCGCCTTCATAGAATTGTTTGAACGCTTCTTGGATCTCGGTACGTTCGTTGACAAAATCTAGCACAAAGGTATCTTCTTTGAGCGGATGTGTCCGGTTTAGACGCGAAAGCGTTTGCACGGCCTGGATGCCGCTTAAGCGCTTATCAACGTACATGGTATGCAAAAGTGGCTGGTCGAACCCGGTTTGATATTTCTCGGCCACCAGCAACACTTGGTATTCGGCTGTGGCAAATTTGTCTGGCAACTCTTTTTCGCGGATGCCGCCATTCATGCCTTCCTCGGTGTAGCTCTTACCCACGACCAAATTATCATTGACAATCCCAGAGAAAGCGACCAGCGTTTTTATCGGATAACCCTTCTCCAGAATGTAGTGATCAAAACTCTCTTTGTAACGCA
>JBBRVA010001046.1:0-2621 GCA_038247295.1 Caldilineales bacterium
AAAAAAGCGGGCAACGCTGTTACTGTGGAGAGACGTGTCCCCACCGCTAGGCCAAGCAGCGCGCCACTGATCGCCAGCCAGAATGCTGGTCTGGCCGGTTGCAACCCATCAATAGCGGCCAGCAAGGCCCACACGAGCAGAAGTACCGGCAGGTCATGGTTCCAGGCGCGCCCGCTTGTATAGGTGAAGATCGGTGCGGCCAGTAGCAAGAGCGTGCTGCCCGCGGCCAGCGCATGGCGAATCAAAGGCGCTTCGGTGCGCAAAAGGCGGATGGCAACTGTGTAGATGGTGGCAAGCAAACCAAAGCTGCACAAGATCGAGAAGAGGCGCGCCGTGAGCAGATAGTAGGTTGTACCCCGGAACAAAAAACCGTAGATATAGGTGAGATAAGGCGTGTGGAAATAGGCGTAATCCTGATAGGGCAGCAGCTGCGTGCGCGCCAGCAAGACCCCGCTGGCCACAAACTGCTGCTCATCATGGTTTAAGCCGCGCTGCATGTTCAAGCTAAAGATCAAGGCAAAGACGAAGGCCAAAAAGAGCAGGCTAAACAGCGTCCCGCGCCGCTCGATTGGGGGAAACTTGTGCAGCATTGCCATGTCGCCTATTGTACCTTGATTTCCGCTATCTGCGCGGTATCGCCCGTCGGCTGATCGCCCTGGCGCACGGGCAAGCGCGTGCCGGCTGCATCGTACATGCCTGCGTGCAGGGTATATTGTCCGACGGCTAGAGTAGCAGGGAGTGATAACTGATAGTTGATGGCGATCCGATCGCCCGGTTGCCAAAGATGGGTGGCGAGAAAACTTGCCTGCGGTTGCAGATCTTGTTGTGCGACCAGCGTGTTGTCGGGCCCAATCAGGTGGACGAACGAAGTATAGTCGGTTGCCATCCCCCGTTGTGCCTGCCAATAGAGACGCACCGGCAGCGTGGTCCCGCCGCTGATCACCGGCGCGGGATCAAGATCCGTCCCCACCAATTGCACTTGATCGCCTAAGACCCAGGTTGGGGTGAAGGGCTGGGCCGGCGCAACGGTGGGCGTGCCAATCGTCACATAGTCCACCACATGAACGGGGGCCAGCACAGCTTGGGTATACGCGTCAACCGCAGGCAAACCGTCTAGCGTGGCTGGATCATAGAAACTCATTTCCACGCGGTAGAAACCGGCGGCGGCCGTGGTTGGCACGCTAAAATGATGACCATCTTGCCAGATTTCTCCCACTTGCCAACTGGTGGTCGGTGAACCCCAGGGCCAACCTTCGTCTTGCAGCAACACGGTGCCGTCGGCACCAACGACGCGCACGAGTACATTCAAATTGCGCGCGATGGGCGCCCGGTTTTGCAGATCGAATGTTAGAACAAAAGGCGTGCCCGCGGGCAAAGGCGTTATGGGCATTTGATAGCCCAGCAAACGAATCGCACCGTCCCAATCTACATAACGCGGCGTGCGACCTGGCCCTAAATAGGGCGGCGGTGGCATGGTGCGCAAATTGTAAATTTCGGCGTAATCAATCCCATTCAGTTGGATCACCCGTTCGGGCGTAAACTGCGCCAAATAGTCCAGCAAACGTGGATCCGGCAGCCGGCGTTGCCACTGGTGGATATAAGTGACGGCATAATCGAGATCCAGCCACTTATTGATGTCCGTCATCCGCTCGAATTCCAACGGCACCGACCGACCGTCAAAGAAATAGGAGAAACCGCCAATCGTATACCAGGCGGCCACTTGCAGCTGTGCCGCATCCGGTTTAGCATTCAGATAGCGCGCCGCCTCATCCAACCCTTCGCCCCAACCGATCATCATGACGGCCGGCGCTTTGGCCCCCCCGCCCAGCAGCGGGTTGTAATAGCTCATGAAATGCGGATAGATCGGCAGCAAGAGCGCCGCCTGGCCAGCGACCAGACCGGCGGTCAGGAGTGCTGCGCCAGTCTTGTTGGCGCGCCGCGGCCACCAATTTGCTAACCAGCCCAACAGCGCCATCCAACCAATCGCGGCCACCAGATCCAGTGCTGGATAGATGGGCAACAGGTAACGATCAAAACGCTTGGTGCCAATCGTCATAAAAAGCAAGAAGCAGAGCGCAAAGAGGGTTAGATAGCCTGCTACTCGACGTAGTGCAAATTTTTTGAATGAAAATAAGAAGGCAAGTCCGGCCAGGAGCAATCCAATCAGCGTGACCGGTGTCGTGCGCCACAGATAAGTGACAGGGTAGAAGATTGGCCCGGTGTTGCCCCAACGTTCGATCACCTGGCCGTTGAAATAGGTGGCGTTGCCATGCCCATCGGCTTGTAGAAAGGCATGTTGGATCACCGTGCGCAGCGTGTTCACCGGCGCGACCCACATCGCTGGCCAAATGGCGAACACCACACCCAATCCAATCAGGCCCCACACAACCGCGGCGCGTAAAAGACGCAGCAACTCAGTTCGTTTGACGTGGCGGCAAACCCGCCACGTGATACCCAATTCCAGCAAGACCGTCAGCCCGACAAAAGGCACCAGGAAGAGTGAAGGTACTTTGGTCAGCCAGGCCAGACCGGCCGCCAGCGCCGAAATGACCAGATCGCGCCGCTTGCCCTGCCGCAGATAGGCCAACCACGCCAGCAGCGCCAGGAACATCCAGTTGGCT
>JBBRVA010001047.1:0-2617 GCA_038247295.1 Caldilineales bacterium
CGAGGCGTTGGTGCAGCTTGGTAAATCCACCAGCAAGGCCAACACCTATCGCCCACCAGAGATCAAGCCGATCACGGGTTATCCAGCCTACATGCAACCAGAAAATCTAAGTCGTAGCGAATCCACAGCTTTATGGAGTCAATATGAAAACATTGATCAAAAATGGACGAATTGTCACCGCCGCCGACGAATACGTGGCCGATCTGCTCGTTGCAGGCGAAAAAATTGTGCTGATCGGCGCCAACCTGGATGCTAGCAGCGCCGACACCGTGCTCGATGCGACGGGCAAATATGTGCTTCCCGGTGGCGTGGATGTCCACACGCATCTGGCCATGCCCTGGCGCGGCATCGAAACGATTGATGACTTTTTCACCGGTCAACGCGCGGCGGCCTTTGGCGGCACCACCACCCATGTCGATTTTTCGGTGCAGGCCAAGGGTGGCACGCTGCAGCAGGCGATTGCCGATTGGTCGGCACGCGCCAAAGATCGCGCCGTGATCGACTATGGCTTTCACGTCGCGATTACGGATCTAACTGACGCCGTGATGGCCGAGATCGCCGAGTTGCCCAAGATTGGCGTGACGAGCATCAAGATGTTCATGGCCTACAAAGATTCGTTGCAAGTCGACGACCTGACCTTGTTCAAAAGCATGCAGGTGGCGGCAAAAAGTGGCGTGCTCTCGTTGGTGCACGCCGAAAATGGTGACGCCATCGAAGTGTTGACGGCGCAAGCGATTGCCGATAACAACACGGCGCCGATCTACCACGCCCTCACCCGGCCGCCCGAATTGGAAGCAGAGGCGACGAACCGTGCGCTCCGCCTGGCCCAAGTGGCCGGTGATGCGCCGCTGTTCGTGGTGCATTGCACATGCGAAGGCGCGCTCGAAGCCGTGAGCGCGGCCCGTGCGCGTGGCCAACATACCTATGCCGAAACCTGCACCCAGTATCTCTTTTTCACCAAAGATGCGCTCTTAGGCACGCCCGCCGATGAGTTTGGTGGGTCCAAATATGTCTGTTCGCCCCCGCTGCGCGAGAAGAGCGATCAAGCCGCGCTCTGGCGTGGCTTGCGCACCGGTGACATCACCTCGCTGAGCACCGACCATTGTCCGTGGCATTATAAGACGCAGAAGGTGTTGGGCAAGGAAAGCTTCGCCAAAATTCCCAACGGCGTGCCCGGCATCGAAGATCGCCTCTATATGCTGTGGGATGCAGGCGTGTGCAGCGGACGCATCACGCCCAGCCGCTTTGTTGAACTCGTCGCCACCAATCCCGCCAAGCTGTTTGGTCTTTATCCCAAGAAGGGGACGTTGGCGGTGGGCAGCGATGCCGACATTGTGATCTGGGACGGCGACACGAAACATGTCGTCAGCGCGCGCACCCATCACAGCGCGATCGATTACAACCTATTTGAAGGCTATAGTGTGTGCGGCAAGGCCGAAAAGGTCTTTGTGCGCGGCAACCTGGTCGTGGATGGCGACGCGTTGTTGGTTGAGCCGGGCAGCGGTCAGTTTGTCCACCGCACGAGCCCCATGCTGATCTAGGGCAGATTGATAATCAACCATTTCTCGTATGACGTGCTGCGTGTGGATTTCCATGCGCAGCACGTTGCGCGTTTGCATATCGTGACGTCGATTTAGCGGCCATTACCCACAAGTCGAGCACGCGCAAGAAGAACCGAATGTGGTATAGAGCAGAAAGGGAATCAACATGTTTTCAGAACAAGCGCTATTTACCAAACCCAAGGGCGTCCAAAGTCGTTGGGCAAGCCCAGAGAACTGAACGGGCGAAAAAGGCGCGGCGGGCCAGCTGGGTGGCGGTCGCAAGGGATCGGCTTGGTTTGCCTTGCCGGCCGGCGAGCAGCGCACCCTGGCCGAGGTGGTCGGCAGCAGCGGGACAGTGCGCCGCATCTGGGCCACGATCCGCGACCGCAGCCCGGCGATGTTGCGCAGCATTCAGCTGGATATTGGTCAAGCTGCGCCTATTTCTATCTCGACCGGACGGAGAATGGGTTACCGCCATTAGCGAATGTGGCGGAACGCGTTGCATAGGGCGTTCAGTCCACATTATGGACAACTTATCCATTCACCGAGGCTGTGTTAAACCGTTGTGGGACAAGCCGATAGCCCATTGCCTGTAGAATTATCGCGATACTCTCGAACTTGGGGTTGCCTTTTTCAGAAAGAGCTTTTTGTACCCCTTTGCGGGTCATCCCGATCGCTTCAGCAATCGCGGTGACCCCTTTGACTCGGCTGATCACACGTAACGAAGCCAGCAATGAGGCTAAGTCGCCATCCTGCGCATACTCATCAAAAATGAGGGTGAGATAATCGTCGATCTCTTGTGGATGGCTACGGAAATACGCTTCTTCAACCTCACGAAACGTTCTTAAATTATTCACGCTCATCTATGACAACTTAATTTGTTCATCTCACATAGAAGTTACGCAGTTGCCCCGGGAACGCTGGCATCCTGCCGGCAGCCGCCAGAGATGGCGGTGATCGCAACTGCGTAACTTCTATCACAATTGCGTTAGTGCGCAATTGGCCTAATTTTAGCCCTTTGCCAATGTCCTGTTGTTATGATAAACTCTGCCACTGTCCTCTTATTATGATAAACG
>JBBRVA010001048.1:0-2614 GCA_038247295.1 Caldilineales bacterium
GCCGGCATCTCTCGCTACTCGCTGTATTATGCTCGACTACCTTGCTGATTAAGGTCTTATAAGTTTCCTAATTTAGCTCGTGCTGCTGTGCTATACTAAAGTCAGAATGAAAGCCGGAGTTTTTGGGGCTAAAAAACTCCGGTTCCCATGTTAAACTGAGTATAGTTACAATTGTTTCGCCGTTTCCGTCTCAAGTTGGGCTTTGCTCATGCTTGAGCTTGATCCAGCAGGTAAGCACTAGATCACTCAAGACTGTCACATTACTTTCCCAACCATCCATAATCCAGTTACGATCCCTTTCGGCCACCAGCACTCTACCTGCATCGTAAAGACCCAAATCACTTTATGCACACCAAAGTTTAGCCGCGCATCCATTTTAATATTTACTTGCTTGCCCCCTGATCGATGCCATGTGAACGCAGCAGGGCAAGGAGTTCCTCGACGCGCTGCCGTTCGTAGGCCACTTGTTGCTCGGCTTGGGCCGCGCGCTGGTTAGCTTCTTCGGCGCGCTCTTCACTGGTCGGCAACAAATGTCCGTCGGCATCCCACCAGCGCAACCAGGGCAAGGTGGCGTTGAGATAATATCCTTGCCAAGTGCCTAACGCCACCTGCAACTCGGCAATTGGGTAGCGCTGGTGGGCATTGGCTGGCACAGGTAGGTACTGACCTGCTTCCCAACGATAGAGTTCAATCCGGCCTTGGTCAAAGCCATAATAAATGGCATAGTAAAGGGGGCGAATCGCCTTTTCATAAATCCAAAACTTGCCTTTATAGGGCGTGCGATCCTTCTCTTCATCACCTTTGCCAGAGACAAACTCCACCACAATCAGCGGTGATAAGACTTCGCGCCACATAACATACGAACGACGCATGATCCCATCCAGGGTAGGGGGTACATCCGGTACATAGAACCAATCCGGTGCCTCCGCGCCATCTAGGGGTGGGTCCGTCCAACGCCAGTAGATGCCACAATCTTGCCCAATCGCATACTGCCCATCGGGGTGAAGCCGCGCAAGCACCGGTTTGATCGAATCGGTCAGCAACATGCTCTGGGGGTGTTCCTGAAAATTCTTCACAAACGTACCGTCCTCATCGGGAAGTTGGGTATGATCTGGATAGGGCAATGTACCCAATGGATTGTGAAAATAGAAATCATCGGCAGTCGCCTTGCCATTGGCTGGGTTTCGATTCTGCCCAGGTTCGATTCGGATCGATTCGGTTGCCGTTGTCATGACTTTCTCTTCCTTCTCAAGCCAACCAACCCTCAATTTTTCTACCTAATTTTACGCTAGTTGCGCTTCGCTCAGGCATTGGTTTGATCCACCAGGTGGGCAAGATCCATCGCGATATCACCCACGACCATCACATCGCTCTCCCAACCATGCGTAATCCAGTTACGACCCTTTCGGCCACCATCACTTTACGCGCATCGGTGAAGATCCAAATCACTTTATGCACACCGAAGTCAAGCAGCGCATCTGTCTTGGTGGGGTAATAATCCAATGGCGTATTAAATTGACTAAGATCCGCTTGGGTGTCTACTTCGATCACTACTTGCGGCGGAATGGCAAGATAGCGATTGTGCAAGGGAACGCCGCGCAATTGATCCTGATGATAAATCGCAATGTCGGCTGCCCGCCATTTGCCCCTCGGCAATTGCAACCCAAGTTCATGAGTCAGCACGACATAGGCTTCCGGCAAGTGGCGCATTAAGTGGTTCTGCCGCCATTTCATAGATCAGGTGGGCTGGCGCAGTTTTAGTCCTGTCTGTCTGAATCTCTGCCGTCAACAGTGCATTCGCGCTTGTCATCATATTCATTTGTTGCCCTGCTCGCGTGTGCTAGCGCAGCTTTAACCAAGTTGGTGGGCAACGTGCCCGCCCCCATGATTGACTATCCCGCAGCGGCCTGGCGTTTGGCCAGAAACGGTGTCTTGTCTAGATAATTGGCCAAGAAAGCATAGAACACAGCCAACATCAATCCCACGGCACCAGCCGCAACCACAGCCAGCACAAGGCCGATTTGCTGCACCGCATCAATCGCCGCCACGGCTGGCGCGCCAAAACGAACTTCGCTACTTGCGGCAGCGCGGGTTAGATTCAACTCGGCCACCTTGCTGCTCAAGGTCTTATACGTTTCCCAATTCAGGTCACGTTGTTGGGTCAGTTGTAATTGCCTGGCCGTTTCTGTCTCAAGTTGCGCTTTGCTGGTACGCAGTTCGGTGAGTACGCCCGCAATTTCCGGCGTTGTCGTTTGTGCAGAACCAAGGAGAGTGCGGCCAGCGGCAATCTGGGTTTCGAGATCGACCTGGCGTTGTTCCAACGACTGCGTCAAGCCATCCAAATCAACCAACATCGCGGCCTGGTTGATGTCGGGTAGATCGCGCACTTCCACGCGTAGCTCCGTCGGTGCCCGCCCATAGACACTCATCTTCAGGATCTGGAAGGCGGCCATGTTGCTGCGCACAGCGCCTTCACCACCTTGCTCCACCTGTGTGCGCAGCGCACGCACAGTGCTCAGTTGCTCGTGGGTTTCCTGCCATTGCAAGAGGTAGGCTTGCTGCAGAGAGACTTCCTGATTGATATTCTGCTGTAACACGGCTACCAAACTGGTCA
>JBBRVA010001049.1:0-2607 GCA_038247295.1 Caldilineales bacterium
CAAATAGAGGCGCATCAGATCGCGCCAGTCGTCCACATAGGTGCTTTTTTCGAAGGCGGGCAGGCTGCGCGGCTGGGCTTGATGCCGGCTGCGAAACTCATCTTCCCCAATTTCGGCGATATACCGTTCGGGGCGCAGACCGAGATCACGACCTTCCGGGATAAAAAGCCGCAGTTGTGCCGCTAGATCCAGAAAATTCTTGTTATAGGGCGTGGCGGAAAGCAGAATACATTTACTCTCATTGCGTTCAATGTAGTCGCGGATCGCCGCCCAGCGCGCGCCTTCGCGGTTACGCAGGTTGTGGCTTTCATCAATGATCACCACCCGATAGCGACGCAGATCGGGTAAGAGTCGGGTCACCAGGCTCAACGGCACCACTTCAGCCAGCAAGCGATAGTCGCGCACATACTTTTGCCACATCGCCACCAGATTCTTGGGGCAGATGATCAGCGTTTCCAGGTAGTAGGGCGCCTCTTGAAAGATGCGCGCCAGCGCCGTCGCCATCAACGTCTTGCCCAAACCCACAACATCGCCCAGCAGAACGCCGCCGCGTTTATTGACGTGATGAGCGGCCAGTTGCACAGCGCGTTTTTGATAGTCAAAGAGGATACGTTCCATGTCGTTGGCCAGACGATATTCGCCCCCCTCGCTGACAATCGCTTCCTGCGCCAGGTGGTAGGCCATTTTAAGGTAGACCTCATAAGGTGTTAACTGATCTTCACGCGCCCAGCTTTCCTCAATCACTTCGATCAGATCGGCCGAAATGTCCAGACAGCGTTGGTCGCGCCAGCGGGCGTCAAACCAGTCGCTCAACTTGCGGCCGGCATCATAGTCGGTGATTTCGGTGTTGAGTTCACCCTGATAAGAAAGGCCGGAGAGCGTCAAGTTGCTGCTACCTAGAAAGCTCAACGTTGGCGTGTTGTAATCCTGGCGGTGCATCAAGTAGAGCTTAGCATGGAGCGGATGGCGTAAAAACAACTTCACCACCACTTTCCCCTCACGCAGTTGCCGCGCCAGATCACGCAGCCCCTGTTCATCTTGGTTGGTCGGTGCACCCAACATTAGTTGCCGCCGAAATTCTTCAATGATCTGGCGTTTTAGGCGCACAACGCGTTGAGCATCCACCTGTTCCGCGTCGCTGCCTAGCAAGCTAAATAACTGGCGCAACTCATCCTGCGGCGCGCGTTGCATGCCAATCAAGAGCCGGCAACGATTATTTTCCGCACCACTCCAACCCTCAATCGACGGTTGGAGCAGCCGCCAGCCGCGCAAATTGAAATAGCCGACACAGAAATCGGCGCGCTGACAGCTTTGCAGGGTTGCCACCAGTGCTTGGCTAAAGGGCTCAGAAATATTGTCGAAAATTCGTGGCATGCGGTGTGCGTTCTAGCGCTTGTGCAATGACAGCATGTAAAAGATTCTGGTAAAGTGGGCTGTTATGATGTGATCTTTTCTTTTGTCAGGTATAGCTTCTATTTTAACAATCAGAAAACGAACAGAAAAGTTAGAATGCCTGTTAGATTCTATTTCATTTTCTTTATTAGCTCAACTAATTTGACAATGTTAAATTTGTGTTGAATTCATTCAACACCTGCGACGGCAAACGTGTTTAAACACGTTTGTTATCCCAGGCTCTGCATTCATTCAGCGCAGCATGTGATGAAATGTAACGTTATCGTACTAAGGCGCTTTCAAAGAAATAAGCATCCAGCGCTTGCCAAACAAAATCATGCGTAGGGGCGGCCTCGCAGCCGCCCCGCCTTTGGCTCGCTGAGAACGGGCGGCTGCAAGCCGCCCCTACTGCATACTTTATTCTTTGAAATGGCCCAAGAAACAAAACGGCCTGGTTGCGCAGGCATCATCATCCCACACAACCTGGCCGCTCTTTCAAAACGGGAAAAGCACCGTCAACCCTGTCGCATCGACAATTGTTAATGCATTCAGCCCCTACGCCGCTAGCACTGCGTTAAAGGTCGCGCTGGGGCGCATGGCTTGGGTGGTTTTGGCGGCGTTGGGATGGTAATAGCCGCCAATATCGACGGGCTGGCCTTGGGCGGCGTTGAGTTCGGCGATGATCTGCGATTCGTGGTTGGCCAGTTCTTGGGCCAGCGGCGCAAACTGGGCTTGCAGGTCGCGGTCTTGCGTCTGTTCGGCCAGGGCCTGCGCCCAGTAGAGCGCCAAGTAGAAGTGGCTGCCCCGGCTATCCAACTCGCGCACTTTGCGCGAGGGCGACTTGTTGTTGTCTAGAAGCTTGCCGATTGCCTGGTTTAGCGTGTTGGCCAGCAGCAGCGCTTTGTTGTTGCTTGTTTTGCGCCCCAAATCTTCCAGCGCCACGGCCAGAGCCAGGAATTCGCCCAGCGAATCCCAGCGCAGATGGCCTTCTTCGACAAACTGCTCGACATGTTTGGGAGCCGAGCCACCGGCGCCGGTCTCGAAGAGACCACCACCGGCCAACAGCGGCACAATCGAGAGCATTTTGGCGCTGGTTCCCAGTTCCAAAATGGGGAAGAGATCGGTCAGGTAATCGCGCAGCACATTGCCCGTCACCGAGATCGTGTCTTGGCCGGCGCGCACCCGTTCGGCGGTATAGCGCATCGCTTCAACTGG
>JBBRVA010001050.1:0-2600 GCA_038247295.1 Caldilineales bacterium
AACCTTGGTTGATCTGGTCAAAGATCCAGCGCCAACCTTAGGCGCGCCTTTTCTGGGCTGATGAGCGATGAAACGCATGGAGAAGCCGGCATGTTACGTTTGCAAGACAAAGTTGTGTTGATCACCGGTGGCAATGGCGGCATTGGCCGCGGCATCGCCGAATTAGCCGTGGCGGAAGGGGCGCGTGTCGTCATCACGGGGCGTAATGTGGCGCGTGGTGAAGCAACGGTGCAAGCGCTCCAACAGGCTGGCGGCCAAGCGATCTTTGTGCCGGCGGAGTTGAGCGATGAAGCACAGGTACGAACTGTTATCGAAGCGACGATTGCCGCCTATGGCGCGCTGCATGTGGTCGTCAACAATGCCGGGGCGGGGGCGCAAAAATCGGGTGTACAGCCCCAGGATGGACCGGGCGCGCGCTGGCATAAGCTAATCGGGGCCAACCTGACCGCCACTTACCTGGTTTCGGCCTACGCCCTGCCCGAACTACGCAAGGCCGGCGGCGGCTCGATTGTCAACATCTCTTCGACCGCGGCGGTGCATGGCAACTACGGTATTTATGGGGCAGCCAAAGCGGGGGTGGAAGGTTTGACACGCAGCTTGGCGGTAGAGTACGCCGCCTACGGTATTCGCGTCAATTGTGTCAGCCCTGGTTGGATCAAGACCGAAGTGACTTATCCAACCGGCGAATCGATGCCTGATGCGCGCCTCCGTCGTACCGCGTGGGAACAAACCACCTCGTTGTTAGGGCGCATGGGGCAGCCCGCCGAGATTGCGCAGGCCGTCATTTTCCTCGCTTCGACGCAGGCATCCTTTATCACCGGGGCCACGCTGGTGGTGGATGGCGGTTTGACGATTATCGATCCAACGGCGCAGTCCTGGCTGGAAACAATGGGGGGCGATCCGTTCGCTTCTCAAGGGACAGTGAAGACAGTAGAACAGTAGAACAGTAGGACAGTGAGTCAGTGAGTCAGTGATATAGACTGTCCTACTGTCCTACTGTCCTCACTGTCCTACTGTCCTCACTGTCCTACTGTCCTGACTGTCCTACTGACCCACTGACTCACTATCCCGACCGAGGAAGGTTATGCGTAAAAATCGAGCAAAAGAACGGCTACGCCAAGGCAAAACCGTGATCGGCGCCTGGATCGAGGAGCTACGCAGCCCGGCTGTGGCGCAATTGCTGGCGGCCGCCGGGCTAGATTTCTTGATTGTAGATATGGAACATGGTGCTTTCAATCTGGAAACCATGGCCGATATTGTGCGGATGGCCCGCTTGGTCGACATCACCCCAATCGTGCGCATCCCCGACCTCACCTGGGAACGCGTGGGGCGCATTCTCGATGCCGGCGCCCAAGGCTTGATGTTGCCGCGCGTGGAGACAGCGACCCAGGCCGAGGAGTTTATCGCCTTTCTGAAATATCCACCGCTGGGCCGGCGGGGAATGGCATCGGGCATGGGCAATACCGATTTTCGCTGGGTCACAACCCCGGAATACATCGAGTTTGCGAATCAGGAAATTTTGGTCATCATCCAAATTGAAAACAAAACGGCGGTTGCCAATTTAGATACTCTGGTCCAAGTGCCCGGGATTGATGTCTTCTTTATCGGCCCGGAGGATCTCTCGATTTCGCTAGGTTTTGCTGGCCAGCAAGGCTACGCCCATGTACAAGCAACAATCCAGGGCATCATCGAAACTACAAAACAGCATGCGATTGCACCCGGCATTCATACCAGCGATGTGACGGCGATTGGACCATTACACCAGCAGGGTGTGCGTTTTATCGCCTACGCTTCCGATATCGAATTTATTTATAATGGCGCACAACAAGGTGTTCTGGCCCTTCAGGAGTGGCAAACATGACGATGGAACAGAGCATTGTACCTGTGGCGCCGCTGCGTCGCTTTTGTGTTGCTGCTTTCGAGCAGGTTGGCGTGCCCTCGGCTGATGCTGCGCTGGTGGCCGATACGTTGGTCGAAGCGGATTTGCGTGGCGTACACTCGCATGGTATCTGGTGGGTAAAGGGCTATACCGATCGGCTACGCCACGGTGGGCTAAATCCCCGTCCTCACCTCCGCGTCGTGCGCGAAACGGCGGCCATTATGTTGCTGGATGCGGACAACGGCATGGGCCAGGTGGCGAGTGGGGCCGCGATGCGCCATGCGATCCGGATGGCAAAAACAACTGGCGTCGGTGTGGTTACGGTGCGCAACTCCAATCATTTTGGCGCGGCGGCCTATTATGCGCTGCTGGCCGCCCAGGAACAGCAGATCGGCTTTGCCACGACCGATGCCGAGCCAACGATGGCACCGTGGGGTGGTGCGCAGAAACTGGTGGTCGGCAACAACCCGCTCGCCTATGCCATCCCCGCGACCGACGACTTTAGCCTGCTGCTCGACATGGCACAGAGTGTGGTGGCGTGGGGTAAAATTTTCCTGGCCGCCCAGCGTGGTGAAAAGATTCCCTCCACCTGGGCGCTGGATGCAACCGGTGAGCCAACTGAGGATCCGCAGGCGGCGATGGCGGGTGTGCTCTTACCCGTCGGCGGCTACAAGGGCTACGGATTGGCGTTGGTCATGCAAGTGCTCAGCAGCGTGCTCAG
>JBBRVA010001051.1:0-2583 GCA_038247295.1 Caldilineales bacterium
CGGCAACGGTAGCCGCGTCTGAAACGGTACAGACCAGTGCCCCCGATTTAGCCCGTGGCGCACGTACCTATGAAAAAAATAAGTGTGCAGAATGTCATGGTGCCGCAGGTGAAGGTGTGGCAGACAAAGGCAGCGCCATCGCCGGCACGGCGCTCACGCTAAGCGAATTTGAGAATACGTTGCGCACTGGTGGTGGCGTGGGTAATACCCACATTTTTGGTCCATCTGCCGTCAGTCGCAGCGGCATGGCAATCCTCTATCAGTATGTGCAGTCACTAGCAGATTAGTCGCCAGCAAAAGTAGACGCTTAGTCATCGCCCCAAAATAAGCGCTGGATTGTCACCCTGAAAGGGTCTTATGCTGGCAAAGCAAAGACCCTTTCAGGGTGACAAATTGGGAAGTTATTTTTTGTACAAATCGCACTGCGGTCTGCAACCTACCCCCACCCTAGCCCTATTTGCGCCCCCCGTTGATTCGTAGTAACATATTTCTGTAACTTACCAATCGCAAAAATATTGGCACCAAGGACACAAAACGACCGACTCCATACTATTTTTACCAGTCGTCCATCGTCGTTCGTCGTTTGTCAATCCTCAACCGTCCACAAAGTATCTGCGGGAGAAGCGCGGCAATGGAACAAGTTCCTCAACAGATCGGGCCGTACCGGGTTGCCGAAGAGATTGGGCGCGGGCGCCTAACTGTCGTCTATCGTGCCCTGGATACCCTCTATGAGCGCGTCGTCGCCCTGAAGGTGCTGCCGCTCTATTTCGCGCATGATCCAGCCCTCGTGCGCCATTTTGTGTCGGAAGGCCGCGAGGCGATGCGCCTGCAACATCCGGGTGTCATCCAAGTGTATGATGCCGGCCAGGCCGACGGCTTCACCTATCTGGCCCAAGAATGGATGAATGGTGGCACACTCAGCGAATTTCTGGCGACGCAACAGGGGCGGCTGCCGCACGAAACCGTGGTTGCCATTGTCGAACAAATTGCTGCCGGGCTGGATTATGCCCATCATCAAGGCTATATTCACCGCAATTTGAACCCGCGCAATATCCTGTTTGGCGAGCGCGGCCAGGTGAAAATTGCCGACTTTAGCCGGGGTCCGCTGCCGCGCAACACCTTGCTCAGTAACCAGTTTACAGGTTCGCCTGCCTTTATGGCCCCCGAACAAGCGCGCGGTGACGAGAATCTCACAGCCCAGGCCGATATCTATAGCCTGGGCGTTGTCACCTATCTGCTGCTGGCTGGCCGCTTGCCCTTTGAGGCCGATAACCCACTCGTTTTATTGCGCAAAATTATTGAAGATCCCCCGCCCTTGGTGGAAAATTTCAACCGCGATGTTCAATTCGGCGCTGCATATGCGGTTCACCAGGCCTTGACTAAGCAGCCCGCCTTGCGCCAATCGACTGCGGCTGCCTTTGCGCATGCGTTGGCGCAGGGAAAAGTGACACCTCCTCTCGCGGATAGTTCCGCGCCCAGTGAACTGCCGCCCGAACCAGCCGTATCTGCCACCCCTTTGCCCGCTACACCAACCGCGCTTGCACTTGCGACACCTTTGGCGCCGGCCGCTGTTCCAACACGGACCAAGCCACCAATCAGCAAAAATCAACGCGCCTTGGCCCTCGTTGGTGGTTTGGTAACAACCGTGCTGGTTGTGCTCTTTATCCTGGCTTTGGCCCAGTCGCGCACGACCCTTTTAGATCGTTTGCTCAATGGTTCTGAAGCAACCGCGTTGCCCATAGCCGTTTTTGTCGTGCAAACGCCGGCGCTGCGATTGGATATTGTCCAAGATAATGTCGCACCCGCCGTTATCCTGGCCAGCGATTTGCTGGTGAGCGATACGCCGATGGCAACGCCTGCCGTGCCAACCGTGGTCTTGCTGACCGCTGCCACTGAATCACCTTCCTCACTTTTGGAACAGGAAGCACCAGCTACCAGCGCTGCCTTGTTGGCAACGGCGCAATCTATCCTTAATCGGCTAGGCTCCGCTACACCAACGCCAGCTATTGCGGCCGCAGTTCCCATTGCCACACCTGTGCTTGATCCATTTGTGCTGCAACTGGGGTTGGTGACCGATTTTGAAAGCGAGGCTGCCTGGTTGGTTGACGAAGACCCTTTGGGCACATTTAGCACCAGCGCCGAACAAGTGTATGCCGGCATGTTAGCGGGCAAGTTTGATTACGCCTTTCCGGCCAATGCGTTTAACAATCGTAATTATCTTGCTGTGTGGCGTACCCTGCCTTTGATCAGCGATCAACCGGAGCGCGACCCCAATGCGCTTACGCTTTGGGTCTATGGTGATGGGTCGGGTAGCTTCCTCAATGCTTGGATTACAGATGCGGCCGGGCAGGATTGGCAGTTCACCTTTGGTCAAATTAATCACATTGGGTGGACGCAAATGACGGCTGGTTTTGATTTGAGCAGTGGCTGGCCCAACCAAGCGCTAGGCGCCAATACAGGCGTCAATCCGATCATTTACCCGGTTAACCTGAGCGCACTTGTCCTCGATGGCTACCCCGATGATGTCGAACACAACGGCGTCGTTTATATCGATGATCTGGCCGCAACCACGTTGGCTACAAC
>JBBRVA010001052.1:0-2575 GCA_038247295.1 Caldilineales bacterium
ATGTCCTCGAAGCAGATGCCCCGAGGGACAGCCCTCAGATTCCCGCAGCCGGCCAGGAAGTGGTCGAGAGGCCGCTGCTGCCTTGGCCGACGCCAACTTTGTAAAATTTGTCAACGGGCCAGAGAGCTTTACGCCCGATAATAATTTTATCATCGGCGAGACGCCCGAAGTGCATAACTGTTTTGTCGCCGCCGGGTTTAACTCGGCTGGCATTGCCTGTGCCGGTGGTGCGGGCAAAGTGCTGGCCGAATGGATTGTGAGCGGCGCAGCGCCGATGGACCTCTGGTCGGTGGACATTCGCCGCTTTACGGCCCAACAGAACAACCGCACTTTTTTGCGGGCACGCGTGGCCGAAGTGCTGGGGTTACACTATCAAATGGCCTGGCCAAATCGCGAAATGGAGACGGCGCGCAACATTCGCAAAACCCCTTTGTACAACCGCTTGGCGACAGCGGGGGCTTGCTTCGGCCAGAAAAATGGCTGGGAACGCCCCAACTGGTTTGCGCGGCCCGGCGAGGTTGCGCAAACGCACTACTCGTTTGAACGTCAGAATTGGTTTGACGCCGTGGCTGCCGAATGCAAAGCCACCCGCGAACAGGTTGCCCTTTTCGACCAAAGCACTTTTGCCAAGTTTATCCTCAAGGGACGCGCTGCCGTCCATATCTTGCAGCAATTGTGCGCCAATGATGTTGACGTGGCGCTGGGCAAGGTCGTCTACACGGCCATGTTGAACGAACGCGGCACCTTTGAAAGCGATCTCACGGTGGTGCGGCTGGCCGCGGATGAGTTCTACATCATCACAGCCACTGGACAGGCGACGCGCGATTTCGACTGGATCAGCCGCCATTTGCCCGCTGACGCCCACGCCGAATTGATCGACGTGACAGCCACCTACGGCGTGATTGGCGTGATGGGGCCAAACGCCCGTCGCTTGCTCGCCCAGGTGACCGATGCCGATCTGACGAATACTGCTTTTCCCTTTGGCACGGCGCAAATGATCGGGGTGGGCATGGCCAACGTGCGCGCGGTGCGCATCACCTATGTTGGCGAGTTGGGGTGGGAGTTGCACGTCCCGGTCGAAAGTATGCTGCACGTCTATGATACACTGTGGACCACGGGGCAAGCCTGGGGTGTTGTCAACGCCGGCGCGTATGCGATCAATGCCTTGCGGCTGGAAAAGGGTTATCTGGCCTGGGGCGCCGATCTTTCTACCGATGAGACGCCGTTGGAAGCCGGGTTGGGCTTTGCCGTCGCGTGGGACAAACCGGTCGAGTTTTTGGGACGCACCGCGCTGCTCCGTCAAAAGGCCGGCCCCTTGAAAAAGCGCCTGGCAATCTTTGTGCTGCAAGATCCGGCGGCGACGCTGTGGGGCAACGAACCGATCTGGCGCAACGGGGAAATTGTCGGCTATACAACTTCCGGCGCTTATGCCTACACGCTGGGCGGGGCCATCGGCGTGGGTTATGTGAAAAATCCAGTTGGTGTGGATCAGGACTTTATCCGCAGCGGCAAGTACGAAATTGAGACGAATGGGCAGCGCGTACCAGCAACGGTTTATCTGCGCAGCCCCTTCGATCCAAAACGCACGAAGATATTAGAATAGCCCTCCTATGTACAGCGATTTTTCAAATCGCCAGTATTGCACGCAAAGGACTAGCCAATGACCGAACCTACCTCACCGCTTGACCCCAGCAGTCGGCGCCTGACCTGGGACGCCTGCTACAATGCGCGCGAGGTCGGCGGCTATCCCACCGCGGATGGCGGCACGCTGGCTTGGCGGCGACTCGTGCGCACAGATAACCTGTCGCGCCTGACACCCTTTGGTCAAGCAGCCCTGGTCGAATATGGCGTGCGTACAATTATCGATCTGCGCGATTCGTCCGAGTTGGCAATGGAGCCGCACGCCTTTCTGACACCATCGACACTGGCAACTGCGCCGGCTTATTACAATTTACCCCTGATCCGTTTTGATGATCAAGGTTGGCAAGCGGCAACGCAGACGCTCGTCTCGACGCCCGGCTATTACTGCGGCACGTTGGACTATTTCAAACCAGAGGTGGCCGCGATCATGCGCGCGGTGACCGCAACAGACGAAGGCAGTGTGTTAATTCATTGCCATGCCGGCAAAGACCGTACGGGGTTGGTGATTGCGCTCTTGCTGGCCGCGGCCGGCGTGGCCCCAGACCTGATCGCACAGGACTACGCCCTGAGCAATCACTATTTGCAGCCCTGGTACGACGGGTTGTTGGCTCAATATGCGGACGACCCCGAGCGCCAAGCGCGGATGCGGGCAGATTTCAAGACACAGCCGCAATTTATGTTAGATGTACTGGCGCATCTGGACGCGCGCTACGGTGGCATCCGCGGTTATCTGCTGGCCGTCGGATTGACAGAGCCGGCGATCGAGCAGATTCGTACGCGTCTACGCGCGTAAAAATTTACGATTTACGATTTTTGATTTACGCGCCCAAGGGGCACCCGGCGTGGTCAACGAACGCTGTTTCGTAAATCGTCAATCAAAAATCGTAAATTAGAAGGGCCTTCGCATGAATTTCACCTATCAGCGTTCCTACCG
>JBBRVA010001053.1:0-2573 GCA_038247295.1 Caldilineales bacterium
AATCGGTCGACATCACCATTGGCAGCAATTGGTCCACGGTTGCCGTGATCTGGCCCACGTTCATGCCTTGATCCGCCAACGTATCCCACAAGCCCATCTGGCCAGCAAGATCGAGTAGATGGTTCAACTTGCCGTCGGCCCAGCTGATGTAAGGCAACGGGCTGCCGTTAATTGTCAGATGTAAACCCTCGGCGTCGGTTGACAGCGTAATATCCTTGACCCCCTTCTGCTGGAAGTCGGCGATCACATTCGGTTGCATGTGCAGTGGGGTCATCGGCATACCGGTCAGCGTGGTAAACTCAGCTTCGGTCAAGTCGGCAATACGGAAGCTGCCATCAGTATCATAGAAAATCGGTACGTTGATCTTGGGTGGCGTGCCTACACTGGCCATAAAGGCATCTTGGGCGGCGGTCGCTTCGGCCGCGGCAGAGCCTTCACCGGTGATATAGGTCGGGATTGCTTCTGCACCTGCTGCTACGGGAAAGCGCAAGATGGCGCCAATGCCCAAATTTGTAATCATGGGTAGCACGGATTCTAGCGTGGTCGGAATTGCGCCACCCAGCAAAGTCAACGTGGCTGGTGTTGCGCTTAAGGTTTCACCATCCCAGCCGATAGATGGAATCGCCTCGCCATTGACTAGAATCTCCAGGCCTGTGGGCTGGTTGTCGATCTGAATGTGTTGGATGTTGGCTTTGGTTAGCATGCCGAGCGTGTTGGCGTCGATCTTCAATTGATCCAAGCCCGCCGCGCCAAAGGTTGCAGCCAACTGCGCCACGGGCACATTGCCCACGCTGGGCTCGCCAGCCTCGTTAAAATCGATCACAATCGCGGGCAGATCAACGACCAGATCGCTCTGATCGGCCATCTGTGCAGTTAGACCTTGGCCGGCGCGTGGCGCGCAACCGGCCAAAATGAGCATTGCAATAAGTGCAAGCGAACTCCAAAACGGCAATCTTTGTCTGTGCATGATCCTGTTCTCCTAAACAACTGAGGTTGACAATACTGGGTCGACAATAAATAGTTCGGACAAAATTCGATTGGTGAAATTTTAGCTGCCTTGCAGATTAGACGTTGGAATAATCAGTTGAAACAACAGTTTACATATGCTTATTTTTCGATCATAAATTTGAAGATGCCTCGAAGGGGAACTGCGATGCCGCTTATATGCACTAAGCGCTTACATGCGCTCAACACTGTACTATTGTAAACTGGAAACCGGCAGAAGCAGCTTGTTTTGAATTGTACACACCCTTACGCGTTGTGTCAACTACTAGAAATTTGCGATGACATAAAGCTGCCGCTTTTAGGCGCGTCGTTCTGCCTACGCTATAATTCACTGCTTACTGTTGCGCGTAAGCTATATGCGCTTTATGTTTATCCTCTCATGAATGGAAGATGCTATTGTGAATGATACTATATCCAACCAACCTGCGCTGATCGATGGAAATGCTACCGCAACTGGTGGCGCGCTGTCGACATCGAGCTGGTTCAAGCCGAGAAGCGCCGAGATTGAATCAGGTGATCTGATCTTGTTGGTCATGACCGATCATAAACGTTATTTAATTACTGTACAGCCACACGCACAATTGCACACCCATGAGGGTATCTATAAGCACGATGATATGTTGGGGCAGCCACCGGGGGCAACCGTGCTTAGCCAGACCGGGCATCCGGCCCTGGTCATGGAGCCCTCGCTCAGTGATTTAATTGGCCATTTGAAACGCGGCACCCAGATCATCTATCCCAAAGATGCGGCTTACCTTGTTCACCGCATGAGCTTACGTGCGGGCAGCCGGATCATCGAGGCAGGGACTGGCAGCGGTGGTTTGACGACGGCCTTGGCCTGGGCTGTAGCGCCTACGGGCATCGTCTATACGTATGAAATGCGTGCAGATAATTTTCTGCTGGCGCGCAATAACCTGGAGCGGGTAGGTTTATTGCCCTACGTACAGATGTTCCATGGCTCAATTGCGGATGGCTTCCAGCAGAGTGGGGTCGACGCACTCTTTCTGGATGTGCGCGAACCCTGGCGCTTTTTGGAACAGGCCCATGCCGCGCTGCGGCCCAGCGGTTTCTTCGCCAGCCTAGTGCCTACCACCAACCAGGTGAGTGAACTGTTGAGCGTGCTGGAAAAACAGGGCTTTGCCGATATCAATGTCGAAGAATTGTTGCTGCGCCGTTATAAACCAGTCCCGGATCGGTTGCGGCCCGAAGATACGATGACGGCTCACACTGGTTATCTGATCTTTGCGCGCGCAATTGCCCCTACGGTCGATGCGGCGCGCTGGCATGCACAAGAACGGCAACGTTACCGCGCACGCCAGAAGAACGAAGTGGCGATGGCCGCTGAAGCAGAGCGACGTGCCACAGATCGCGACAACGGCGGACTTAAATATCCACCCATGCCCTTACCCGATTAGCAAATTTGCCCTCCTGGTTGGCTATTACGCGCGGTCGTAAAGGGCGTATAGCTGGGTCTCTAGACAAGTTTCGACTATGTGGTACCAATCATAAAAGCGCCGGCACAGGTTTTGGCCTGTGCCGGCGCTTTTATGATTGGTACCACATTAGTC
>JBBRVA010001054.1:0-2567 GCA_038247295.1 Caldilineales bacterium
CGGCGCTTCTTCGCCAACGATCTCGGCTTCAAACATAGGCGCAGCACCGCGCGCTATAGGCGGGACTGGCAACTGAAATGAGATGGCCAACTGCGCGTTGTGGCCCACAATTGTGGGCTGTACGCCATCTTCGGCCACGATCGAAAGTTCGGCGCCCTTAGGTAAGCAGAGGGCGGTCTCCCATTCGCCACCAGCTTCCACACCCATATCGTAAATGCCGTTGTCCAACATACGAATCAACCCGCGTGGCTTGCCATCAACTTTCGTACAATAGCGATTCCACAAGGCGAGGGCGTAGGCCAATGAACTAGCCACCAGCACCTTGCTCTGTGCGGAGACTTCATCCATCTTGCTATTCTCACAGCCAATCGCCACCAGAATCTCACAGTAGCTTTCCCACGTAGTTGGGATCGCAAAGTGACGTGGGTAAGGACCGCCACCCACATCGCTGCTAAAGCCATAGGTATAGTCCACGCGGATATCCTGCGCGCCAAGTTCGGTCGCTTCATTCAAAAAGGCGATGCGGCCCAGTTCTGGATCAACCGCCACCAAATCGGGGTGGTCAGCATCCGAAAAAGTGCCGCGCAGTAGGGCCAAAGCGGGCCAATCACTCAGATCGACACTGATTATATTGGATGGCGAAATTTGCTCGCGGTTGCGCCTCACCAGCAGCCGATTGCTCTGGGCACTGATGCGGTAACTTTTCGCCAGATTTGTATCATCAAGCTGCCAGCATTTATCCTTCTCGACAATCCGTACGCTGATATTGGGCGAAAGTGAAACACCGTTGGCTACAAATTTCTCCCGCACGCCAACCACCAGGATCCCTTGGTTCAAATTCGTTTGGAAGATCAAGTCAGTTGCAAAATCGAACAAGTGGATCTCCCGGATATTGGTAATGGTAAAGCACCGGTCGACGCCGTAATAGGTGCTGCTGAGTGGTCGTTCCTGGTGCGGCACATCTTCATATTTGCTTTTATACCGGCTCAGATCGGCGGCCAGCGCCGCGCGCGTCACCAAGACCGGCATGTTGACCGCCGTGGCGCGTTGCACCAACGCCTGATACGACTGCGGTCGGTTAAACAATTGGGTGTCGTGGCCGGTAGGACTAAAGGTAAAATAACAATCGCGTGTCGTTTGATCAATTTGTTGCGAATTTTCGCGCACATAAGGCTTGGGAAAGCCGCGATCAACCGGATAAGGCCGTAACCGCCAAAAAAAGAGGCCCAAGTTTTGTGGGTTATACTTACCGCCCGTTGTGCGCTCCGCCTGCCTGGGCGTTGTCTGCTGGTCTGCATCCGCTGCAACCGGCTTTTGCGCGGCGCTGGCGGTGCGCATGTCGCCACCGCGCGGCAGCATACTAAATGGACTTTCCAGCGCGGCCAACCCAGCCATGTCTTGCAAATTAACCGTAACTACCTGGTCGGCCTGCAGATGTTGGAGATGTTGGGTGGCGCCCAGGAGCCGGTAAAACTCGACCGCTCGCACATGCCAGTTGGTCACATCCCACAACACCTGTTCCAATACGGCCACGGTGCCCTTGCGGCGCCGATAGGCTAAGGTATTGGCGACGCGCCGACGTTGGGTGAAAGGCAGATAGTCGATCTGCACAATTTCATCCCGAATGCCCAGCAGATCGGCAAGATAGGGCACCACCCAATTGTCACTGGTCTGGATAAACCAGTTGTCATACATGGCCTCCATATCCGCTTCGAGCCGGTGCAGTTCGTACTCGAAAATGGAGAGAAACCCTTGGAGTGGGTCACCTTGCTGTTCGTCGCGCCAGCGATAAAGTTCTGGCAATAGGTTGAGTAGACGCTTTGAAATGGCTTGACTCATGCCAACACCTCATGCCCATTTTTTTGCATAGCTTCACGCACATTTAAGACTGTCAGCGGATCCGTGGTTGTGACAATTTGCAGATCGACCCCATTTATTCCTGGGTTTAACAACAGCAGTTGCGCTGGTTGCAAGACACCGTTCTCGTAGCGTGCCAATTTGGCAACCAACTGATCATTGGGCGAATCTTTCCCCGTGGGTTTCGGGGCGCCGGGCCGCGTCAAGCGCACGCTGTCCACCGCAGCCACGCCCGTAACAGTTTGCAGTAAGGCGACCACTTCCGACTCCGCCACATCACGCCCAAACTCACGTTGGGCAAAGGAAAATGCATTTAGTAACTTCTGGCGGATTGTCTGCTCAATCTGCTTCACGCGGCCTTTGTGATCAGGATAAATCATAAGCCTGGCCGCAATTTCAAAATAGATCGGTTCGTAAGAATCAATGCGCAATTGCGGTGTCGCCACGGCCCGATTTTTATCAATGCTCTTGAGCAAATTCGAAACCAGATCCGATTGCGGTGCGATCACGTTGCCGTCGCTGTCGGCGATGGTAACGTGCAGCAGTAGATTCTGCCCAATGCCAAACCGCTTGAGTTGGACGCGCCCGATGCCAGGATAGAGCCGAACAAAATCCTCATAGTCAGAGAGTGCAACGATCCGATCCAGGATACGGACACTGAGCGGCGCACGCTGCCGGACATCTTCGATTGAGTCTGGCCCGACTCCACC
>JBBRVA010001055.1:0-2560 GCA_038247295.1 Caldilineales bacterium
CATCCCCGCTTCCACCTGGAGCCTAGCCGCTATGCAAACCGATCTGGAACTTTACCGGCGCGAGGTAGATGTGACAACCCAGCCCAGGGTGCATCTATCAGTAATTGACATAGCCCCGGAATTGCCGCAAAAAACGCTGGTCTTGATTCATGGCTTTGGGGGTCAGGCTATCCAGTGGCAGCACCAATTGAGCCATTTTGGCCTGGTCCATCGCGTCATCGCCCTCGATCTGCGTGGGCATGGACGGTCCGACAAACCCAGCCTGCCTTACACCATGCCGGTCATCTTGCACGATCTGGAAGTGGCGCTAGAGCGTTTACAGGTAGCTGGGCAGATTGTCTTGGCGGGCCACTCCTTTGGCGGGGCGGTCGTCACCGAATATGCGCTGGCGCATCCGCAACAAGTGGAACACTTGATTCTGATTGCAACGGCGGGTGAATTCAAACTCAACTGGCTTTCGCGCACGCTTTTTAAGCTGCCATTGCCGATTCTGCGCGTGATCGAACGTTTCACCCGCCAGTGGTTGCACGCGCCTTTCCACGTCTTAAAACCCTGGTATCAAAATATCCTGGCGCCCTGGAGCGGCTGGACCCACTTTCGCAGCCTGACCGTACCCACCCTGGTGATCCGCGGCCATCGCGATTTTCTCTTTGAAAAGCCATTTTTTGAGGAGGTGCCCAAGGCGATTGTCGGCGCCGAGGATATCGACGTGGGCGCATCGGGCCATATGGTCATGTTAGAGCGCCGCGACGCGGTCAACCGCGCCTTCGAGCGCGTGTTGGAAGGCGCCATTACGCGCTCTTGGCGCGATGCCAAAGGCAACGATGAGGCCACGGAGCGCAGCCTATTACTACGCGAACGCCCCTGGCTAGCCAATTATGAACAGGGCGTCGCATTTACAATCGCTGCGCCGCGCACAGGTCTGCCATTTCTGCTGCGTTCGGCCGCGCGGCGCTTTGCCCAGCAGACGGCCATACAATTTGCCGGTACAGCGATTACCTATCAGGAGTTGAATGAATGGAGCAATCGCTTTGCCCACGCCCTGCACACGTTGGGCGTGCAGCCGGGCGAACGCGTGCTGCTACTCCTGCCCGATTTGCCCCAATTCATCATTGCCTTTTACGGGGCATTGAAAGCCGGCGCCGTCGTGGTGTTGACCCCACCCCAGACTGAGCGCGGTGAACTCGCGGCCCAAATCAATGCCACGGGGGCAAAAGTGCTGATAACCGTGTACGAGATGAGTGAAATTGCGCTGCGTATGCAGGCAGAAACACCACTGCAACATCTGATCTTTACGCGCAAAGATGAATTGGCGACCAATCGGGAAGGTGCAGCGGAGCGCCCCAGCACGCCAACTGCCAACGTTTATCATTTCTCGACCTTGCTGGCCAAAGCCGATACGGCCGAACCGACCGTCACGATCGCCGCCAGCGATCTGGCGCTGATCCAATATACCAGTGGCACGACCGGCGCCGCCAAAGGCGTTATGCTTTCGCACCGCAACCTGGTGGCGAATACACTGCAAACCCGCCAGTGGATCGCCAATGCCCAGGAAGGCAAAGAGCGCTTTCTCTGCGCGATCACCTTTTCGCACATTTATGGCCTTACCACAACGCTTAACCTGCCAATTGCGCTGGGTGCTACGCTCATTTTAGAACCGGATTTCGATCTGGCGCGTGTGTTGGAGGCCGTTAAGCGCTACAAACCCACGGTCTTCCCCGGCGTCCCTGGCATGTATGTGGCACTGAACAATTATCCAGGCATTCGCAATTATGGCATCGAGTCGATCAAAGCCTGCATCTGCGGCTCGGCCCCGTTGCCGGTCGAAGTGCAAGAAGGTTTTGAAAAATTGACCAAGGGCCGTCTGGTCGAAGGGTACGGTCTGACCGAAGCCGCGCCGGTGACGCATGCCAATCCGCTCAACGGACGGCGCAAAGTGGGCAGCATTGGCATCCCCCTCCCTTCTACCGAAGCGGCGATCTTTGATCTGGCTAGCGGTGAACCTGTTTTAGAGCCGGGCCAGATTGGTGAATTGGGCGTACGCGGGCCGCAGGTGATGCTTGGCTATTGGCAGCAGCCAGAAGAGACCGCCCAAGTGCTCCGCCCCGACGGCTGGCTCTTGACCGGTGATGTGGCTCAACGCGATGCCGAGGGCTATTTCCGCATCATTGCCCGTAAAGCCGAAATGTGGTATCCCAACCGGCCCAGCCAACCAAACAGTGAACCCGCCTTCCCACGCGATGTCGAAGAAGTGCTATACGAAGTTCCCCAAATTAAGGAAGTGGCGGTAGTAGCGATTGCTAACCAGCCGATTGCCTTTATCACGGCGCAGACAGATCGCCCAACACCCGATGCGCTGCTCGCCTATTGTCGACGCCGTTTGTCACCAGAACTGGTGCCGCGCTTAATTATTTTTGTCGAAGATTTTCCACGTAGCTTCATCGGCAAGATTCTGCGTAAAGAATTGGTAAAACGCTTTGCGCATTTGAAGAATATGAGCGAGTTTGCCGAGAAATAGCCTATATCTATACACGGAGCAAGCGAAGATGGGACTGCAAGG
>JBBRVA010001056.1:0-2559 GCA_038247295.1 Caldilineales bacterium
GATGCTTTGCACCAAGACCAGCTTGATGCGCTCGATGCGACACTGGCGATGATGACCGGCACCACGCCGTGGATCGGCGATCTGGAGGTGCTGCCCGGGGCTGAGGCGGAAGTCCTGTATGCGGTGGCGGACAACAATCCCTATGCCGACCGTCTTTTTGGCGATGCCAAGACCAGCATTGAAGAGATGATCGTGGCGACGGCCCAGAAATACGCTGGCCACCCGGGCCTTGCGCGGGCCGGGCTGAACCCGGTCGAGTTTCGCATCTGGTTCCAGAGCCTTGTGAAGCAGGAATCTGGGTTTTCCATCGGTGCGCGCAGCCCGGTTGGGGCGTTTGGGTTGACGCAAGTGATGCCAGACACGGCCAAAGGCCTCGGCATCTACCCCGCCTATTATGATGACCCGATGTTGCAGCTTGATGGTGGGGCGCGGTATTTCCTGACGCAGCTGAACAAGTTTGGTTCGGTGCCCCTCGCACTGGCAGCCTACAATGCTGGCCCCGGCAATGTCACCAAATACGGCGGCATCCCGCCCTTCAAAGAAACCCAGAACTACGTTGTGCGCATTACCGGGTTCTTCAATGCCTATGCGGGCAAGATCACGGGTGTCGATCAGGTCGGCACCTTCGATCCACGTGACATCGCCATCTCTGAGGCGAGCAACACATCCGACGCGGGTCTGCATTACGGCATGCATGCCAGCGTCGAGATTGAGGCGTCCCTGAAACGCCTACGCTCCATCATTGAGCGCATCCCCACCACCAAATCGGCCAAAGAAGCGCTGGATCTGAACAGCTATGCCCGGGCTGAGGCCGTACGAATTGGGCTGATGGTCGAGCGGGTCAAGGCGGCGCGCGTAAAGGTCGATCAGGCCCGCTACGCCCTTTGGCTCCAGGCCTATGCCATCGACGCAACATTCATCAAAGTAAGGGCAGGTTCCGAATGATCACCTCACGCATCCGGGGCCTGCGCCCCTTTCTTCTGTCCGCAGCGCTTTTGCTGCCGGTCCCGGCTCTCGCGCAAGGTGTGCCGACCATTGACCTCACCAGCATCGCCAAGATCGGCCAGGTGCTGACCGAGGCCAAGTTGCAGGTGAAGGAGATGATCGCCTCCAACCTGAAGCTCGATGAGCAAATCCTGAAGCAGATCGAACAGATCGCGACGTTGAAAGCGCAGCTGGACGCCCTGCGCAATGGCTTGACCCTGGAGGCCTTGGGTATTCCCGACATGGACACATTCTTCGATGACATCCTGCCCGATGTGGCCGATTTGACCGGCGGGCTGATTGCGGCCAAGGGTGGTAGCTATGCCCTGATGACCACCTCCGGCAAGGTCGGGGGCAAGCCCGCCGCGCAATATGTCTCGGAGTTCTTTGCCTCGGCGGGGCTGGATGTGGCCACCGTCGATACCCTGGCCAAAAGCGACGACGCCGGTGCAGCCCGGATCGGCACCCAAGCCAACACGGCCGCCTTCCTGTCGGCCGCGGCTGAAACCTCTTCGGTCAAAGCCTCCGAAAGCCTCGAGCGCGTCCATGACCTTGTGCAGGAAATCCCGGACACCGAAGGGCTGAAAGAGGCCATCGATCTCAACACCCGCGTCACGGCGGAACTGTCGATAGCACTCGCCAATATCTGGAATATGGAATCCGCCCAGCTGATGGGCATGGGCGAGGCTGGCGTCATGGATGCCGCCACCGCCGCCGAAGAGCAAAAATTCATCAAGGTCCTTGGGGGAGAATGAGCATGCAACACATCAATCTTGGACATGCACTTGGCGTGGCGTTGGCGGTAATGCCACTGATTTCCGGGGCAGCAATGGCCGAGACCACCCCTGCCCCGGCAGATGCGGCACAGGAAGAGGCTTTTCTCAGCGTTCTGCCGAAGGTCGAAGTGTCCGAAGATGTTCAGCCAATCCCTGGAGCGGTGAACGAGGAGTTTCGGAACTGTCGAGCTTCTTGGCCCGCAGAGTATGAGCTGGCGCGGTCCGGCCCCGAGGCGCGGGCTTTGCGCGACGTCTATAGTTTTGTGCGTGTACACAATGTCATCGCAACGAAGGACTGCGGCTGCAAGGGCAAAGTGGCAGTTTGGGACCAGGTCGATGAGGTAGCAGCGGCTCTACGCGAGCAGCACAACGTCGAGCGTCTGACTTGGCAACAGACAGAGACGATTTCTGCAGAGGCCAAGAAGCTGATCGCAGTCGCCGAAACCATGTGTGGCGGCAGCTTCTGATGGACAGCGTCTCGACCATCCTAACAACTCTGGACACGGCGATCACCTCCGCCGGGCGGCAGTATTTTGAGGCGACGGCAGGCGCTGTCGGGCCGATTTACACCACACTACTCGCCCTCTTGCTTGTCATGGTCGGTATCAACTCCGCCCTGAATGTCTATCGGATTTCAATGCGCGATGCCGTGCAGCTTTCGTTTCGGATCGTCATGGTTTTGATGTTTGGCCTGACCTGGTCGAACTTCACCCAGATCTACGATGCCGCCAGCAATGGCCTGAGTGCACTGGCGCTGGAATACTTCCGTTTGGGTGGCGGCGGTGTTGGGGCATCCGCA
>JBBRVA010001057.1:0-2536 GCA_038247295.1 Caldilineales bacterium
GGGCAGAAGAGCCACTGAAAGGCCTTGAGCGCGCCGATATCATCGCGAATGCCACCGGGCATCGTATTGAAACAGATACCGGGCAGCGCAATCCAAGTGGCGCCGGGCGCCATGCCAATCTGCGTGCCAGCCGTATTGCCACTGCCCACACTGGTGCCCATCGTGTGCGTGCCGTGGCCTTGACAATCATACGGCTGGCTAGAAACACTGGCGCCCAAATTACCATTGGGATAGAGCGTGCCATTGGGCTCAAACCAGTTGTAATTGTGTTGAAACTGGCCATTGCCGCGGTTGCCCCGGTAGTTTTGTTGCAACGCGGGGTGGGTGTAGTCGACACCAGTATCGAAACCGGCGACGACCGCTCCCTTGCCATTCACACCTAGTTCCGTCCAAACCCGATCTGCGTTTACAAGATCGGTATTCCAATTGGCGGGGTCCAACTGAGTTGTTTCTGTTGCATCTGTTGTTTCTGGGGATGCCTGCTGTACGGGCGTAAACCCGTTGGCGAGCGCCACAAGTGGATAGTTGGCCGCAATATGGACCACATCCTCGCGTTCGGCTAGAGCGATCAGCGTGCTCAACCCACCCTCGACACCCAGCGCGTTAACCAGGTAGAACGACTGATAAGATGTGGTATCGTTTTGCAGCACTTGCGCGTCCAACAGCGAACGAACGCCCATTTGGGCATTTTGCGCGGTGTTCACCAGCAAATCAAACAATGCTGTGCGTTGGTCGACTTGGCTGGCAAAGACCAAATTTTGTAGGTCTGCCAGATCAGTCTGCTCGCGCAAGTAGACGAGGAAGCGGGTCTGCTGCAACGGTTGGGGCATTGGCGCAGGCAACCCATCTGGATTGGGCAGACCACCAAGCTGGACAGGTACAATTTGGCCGCTCAATTCGGCCAGGATGCGTGGATCGATCTTCCCTTGCACTGCCCGTGGCAACCCGGCCCAGCGCTCCCAAGCTGGGTCTTTCAGAGCGCTTGCTGCGTTTTGATCGGCGTCGGTAGGTGCTACCTGGTCGACCATTGGTTGCGCCGCCATAGCCAGCGGACGTGGTGCGGCCGCTTCGCCCGCTCGAACGAAGGCAAACACGACGGTTGCTGTAAAGCAGATGGTGAACCAAAAACGTAATTGCATTCGCATGCGAGCCTCCGCGGCGTCAATCGATCAACATTAAATGGTGCCGCGCCGCAAAACTAGGGCTGGCTCTTGGTTGCGCCTCGTTGCCATGCCAACTGGGCGCGCAACCCATCCAACACGGACGTGGTGGGATTATACCCCAACAACGTACGCGCTTTGGTCGTATCGGCAACGGTGCGTTTCTGGTCACCCGCACGGGGTGGGCCGTGGGTGGTGCGTGGCTGTTGGCCGCTCAGTTCCTCAAGCATTTCTAACACGCCGTTAACAGTGACTTCCTCGCCGCCGCCGATATTAAACGTTTCACCGATACTTTTTTCTGGCATCTCAAAGGCGCGAATCAGCCCTTGCACACAATCGGCAATATAGGTGTTGCTGCGGCTGTCGTTGCCATCGCCATCAATCGTAATTAATTCGTCGTCCAGCAGTGCGCGAATGAAGATGTTATAGCCCATGTCTGGACGTTGCCGTGGTCCATAGACCGAGTAAAGACGCAGGACTGTGATGGGTAAATTAAAATTCGCTGCATAGGCACGGCAGAGTTGTTCGGCGGCCAGCTTGGTGATGCCATAGGGCGAAACCGGCGCCAGGGGTGACTCTTCGTTGCCCGTGGCAAAGCGACCATAGACCGAAGAGGTAGAGACGTTAAGAAAATGACGAATTTTTCGTTGCACGGCTGCTTCCAGCAAGCGCTGTGTGGCTAGAATATTGCAGGTTACATAGCTTTCAAATTCGCTCCAACTGCGGCGCAAACCGGCCATCGCCGCGACGTGAAAGACAACTTCGACGCCTTCCAACAGGGCGACGAGATCGGCGGTGCGTAAATCGCTTTCGTGAAAGGTAAAGCGTGGTGCCGCATGAAGTTCGCTAAGGTTTTGCTCTTTAAGTGGACGTGGATAGTAGGGTATGAAGGCATCCACACCGATTACAGTGTGGCCTTGGGCGAGCAGTTGTTCACACAGATGCGAGCCGACAAAACCGGCCGCACCGGTGACAAGACAGGTTGTCAATGGGGAGTCCTTTCTGTAAAAATATAATAATTCTTATTTAATCCCTAGCGTGCTCACACGCTTTTCTTTTAAATCTGCTACCCGAATCAGGTGATTATTTGTGTCAGCGATATAAATTTTGCCCTCTGCTACCACCAATCCCTCTGGCTCGTAGAGCTGTGCGCTGGCAAATGGACCATCCGTTGTCCCTGGTTGGCCTGTACCAATTAGCGTCTGTACCTGCCCTGTCGTCGGATCGAGCGTCTTGATCTTATGGATGGCCCGAATCGCATGGTTTTCGGTATCAGCGACATAAAGCGTTGCCCCGACCAATGCCATACCGTGCGGATCGTGAAAGCGGGCCTGCTGGATCGATCCATCTTGCCAACTCGGTTCGCCGCTGCCAAA
>JBBRVA010001058.1:0-2527 GCA_038247295.1 Caldilineales bacterium
CTGTGGCCAGGGCGATGCGGCGCGCTTGTTCGGGTGCAGCGGTACACCGCAGACAATCGTCCAGGCATTGGCCGAGTTGAGTGGCGCCAAGTGTGTGATTACTTCGCTCTCCGATGAAGGGGTGGCGGCGTGGGATGGGAGCGATTTTTATCAACGCCCTGCCCGCCCGGTCCAAATTGTCGATCGCCTGGGCGCGGGTGATGCCCTGGCCGCCGGCGTAATTCACGGTTGGCTAGAAGGCGATATTGAGCATGGGTTGGAAGTGGGCACGGTCTTAGCCGCGATCAACTTGACGCTGCACGGCGACATGGTGGTGACTACGCGTGAAGAAGTCGAGTCTTTGTTAAAAAGCAGTGGCGGTGGTCTAAATCGCTAAGCGGATTGACGATTGACGATTGACGATTTTTGATTTGTGATTTACGAATACACGCTCATCTCCAAATAAAGATCGTAAATCGTCAATCGAAAATCGTAAATTCCAAGGAGGCTTGCAATGTCAGCTACCAATACCATTCTTTGCATCGGCAGTTACTTCAAAGGAGCACGCTTCTTAGAGGAATGCAAACGCCTGGGTTGTCATACGATTTTGGTGACCCATGAAAAGTTGCAAAACGAAGCGTGGCCGCGCGCCGCAATTGATGAGTTTTTTATGCTGCCCGACATGTACAAGCAGCCCGACGTCACCTATGCGATCAGCTATCTGGCGCGCGAACGCACCATCGATCGCATTGTGCCGCTCGATGATTACGACGTGGAGACGGCCGCTGGCCTGCGTGAACATCTGCGTATCCCGGGCATGGGTGATACAACCGCCCGCCATTTTCGCGATAAATTGGCGATGCGCGTCCAAGCCCGCGACAAAGGCATTGCCGTGCCAGAGTTTGTCCATGTGCTCAACTATCCCCGTTTGCACGAATTTATGACGCGGGTGCCGGCGCCGTGGGTGCTCAAGCCACGCTCCGAGGCCAGCTCGATGGGGATCAAAAAGATTCATAATGCCGATGAACTATGGCAAACGTTGGAAACCTTGTGGGATCGCCAATCTTATTACGTGTTAGAAAAATTTGTGCCGGGTGATGTCTACCATGTCGACTCGATTGTGGATGACAAGCAGGCGCTTTTTTCGATTAGCAACAAATATGGGCTGCCGCCCATGACGGTCTACCAGGGTGGCGGCGTCTTTGTCACCAGCACGTTGCCCTACGGTGGCGAAGAAGACCAGGCCCTTCAAACCATCAACCGCCAGGTGATCGAGGCAATGGGCATGGTGCGCGGGGTAACACATGCCGAGTTCATCCGTGGCCACGAAGATGGCCGTTTCTACTTTTTGGAAATCGCCGCGCGCGTGGGTGGGGCCAACATTGATCTGATGATTGAACATGCCACCGGCCTCAATCTATGGGCAGAATGGGCGCGCGTGGAGGTGTGCCATCTGCGCGGTGAGCCGTATACACTCCCGCCTGTGCATCAAAACTATGGCGGGTTGATCGTTTCACTGGCCCGGCAGGAAGCGCCCGACACCGCGGCCTATAACGATCCAGAGATTGTCTGGCGTTTAACCAAGCCGCATCATGTTGGGCTGATCCTGGCTGCCGACGACTATGCGCGCATCCAGAATCGGATCGGTGAATACGTGCCGCGCATCGCCGCCGATTTCACCACCAGCGCGCCACCTTTGGACAAGCCGCCGGCATAAATGGCCAGCTTACAATCGCAACTTAATCCATCTACCATTCCAAGCGGAGAGCTCAGATGACAAAACAAAGTCTTAGCCCCAATGACTGGCAAAATTTTCAGCAGACCGGCTATCTACACCTGGGCCAGGTTTTATCGCAAGCCGAACTGGCGGCCCTGCAACAGCGCATCAATGACATCATGCTCGGCACTGCCCCGCTCGATTATGACCGTATGCTGATGCAGTTGGATAGCACCACCGGCAAAATCAGCGACACGGGTCCCCAAACCAAGGGTCACAAAGGGGCTACGCTGGACTATCGTAAGATTCAAGACTTGGAGTATGATCCGCTTTTTTTAGCGACGATGCAAAAACCACTCTTCCAGGATATTTGCGCGCAAGCCTATGGCCCGCAGACGGCGATTGCTTGTTTTCGCGCCATGTTTATGAACAAACCGGCCGGCAAAGGTACACCGTTGGCCTGGCACCAGGACCGCTGGACCGATTTGGATCGCGACCCGCTGATCACGATCTGGATCGCGCTGGACCCAGCCACAATCGCCAATGGCTGTGTGCAGGTGTTGCCCGGTTCGCATCAGCGCTTGATTAATCCGGATGACGCGTCTGGGTTTCTTACCCCGGCGCATACCGCCGCCGCCTTGGCCAACGCCGCGCCGCTCTTTTTGGAATTGCAGGCCGGCGAAGCGGTGCTGCTGCATAATTGGCTGTTGCACGCGTCCGAGGTCAACAAAACCGACATTCCACGCCGCGCCTTTAGCATCTGTTATATGGACGCCGCCACCCAATCCAAACGCGGCGAGCAGTTTTCGATTATTTTTGGAGAATAGGGAA